>NZ_RZRW01001389.1:0-549 GCF_003998745.1 Mesorhizobium sp. M7A.F.Ca.US.014.04.1.1
CCCGGTAACAACGAGCTCGACGCCGTCTCCCTTTGGGCGGCATTCCTGACGGGGAAGGTTGCGATGATCTATTCCTGGCCTCCAAGCGGCCGGATGGCGGCGAACTATTCGCAATCCGCCACGGCGATCAACTTCATTCCCCAGTCGCAGATCGCTGGCAAGGTTGGCTATGCCGTCGTGCCGGGCAATCCGGAACATGCCACCGGCTACAACAAGGCGCTGTCGGCGGATTCGCCCAATCCGGAGGCGGCGTATCTGTTCATGCAGTGGGCCTGCTCGCCTCCCGTCTCACTGGCGCGCTGCATGTTGCCCTATGCGCTGCGCGACCCATACCGCATTTCGCATTTCAAGTCGGAGCTCTATGGAGCACTGTTCCCGAGCGCCAAGGAGTACCTGGCCAACCTCAACAACTCGGCCAATGTCGGCCTGCTCGACCCGATCATGCCAGGTGCGCAGGACTATTTCTTGAGCATCGACCGCATGTGCACCGCAGTGTGGGCTGGTGCGGATCCGAAAGCATCGCTGGAAACGGCGGCCGCCGAGTGGAAC
>NZ_RZRW01001390.1:0-547 GCF_003998745.1 Mesorhizobium sp. M7A.F.Ca.US.014.04.1.1
GCTGCGAGCGGGCGGCGAGGGCGAGCCGCAGATCCTGGCGCTCGATTGTGCCCGGTCCGGCGGCATCGACAAGGCGCGCACGCTCTATTGCGGCTCGTTCTCGAAGATCCTGTCGCCGGGCATGCGGGTCGGCTGGGTGTGCGCGCCGCGCCACATTGTCGAGAAGCTGGTGCTGATGAAGCAGGCTTCGGACCTGCACAGCCCGTCGATCAACCAGGTGGTGATGCATCGCGTCGCCGAAGCCGTGTTCGAAGGCCAGGTGGAAAAACTCATCGACGCCTATCGCGAGCGCCGCGACGGGCTGCTCTCGGCACTGGAAGCCCACATGCCCGAAGGCGTGACCTGGAGCCGCCCGGAAGGCGGCATGTTCGTCTGGGTGACACTGCCGGAAGGGGCCGACGCCACCGAGCTTCTGGCTCGGTCGGTGAAGGAAGCGCGGGTCGCCTTCGTGCCGGGCAACGCCTTTTATGCCGATGGCACCGGGCGCAACACACTGCGGCTGTCCTTCACGCTCGCCGACCGGCGCGCGGTGAGCGAAGGCATTCCA
>NZ_RZRW01001391.1:0-545 GCF_003998745.1 Mesorhizobium sp. M7A.F.Ca.US.014.04.1.1
CTGCTGCCGAGATTGTGCCAGTCGCCGCCCATGGCGAGCATGGCGGCGCGGATCGAGCCACCAAAATCGAAGGCAAAGATCTGGTTGTTCCCGTAGCGCCGGAACTGCAGCGCCATAAGTGCCAGGAGTACCGACTTGCCGGCCCCGGTCGGGCCTACGACGAGGGTGTGACCGACATCGCCGACATGGAGGCTGAAACGAAACGGCGTTGCGCCTTCTGTCCTGGCGAAGAACAGCGGCGGCGCGCGAAAATGGTCATCCTCGACGGGTCCCGCCCAGACTGCCGAGAGGGGGATCATGTGAGCGAGATTCAAGGTAGATAGCGGCGGCTGGCGGACGTTGGCGTAGACGTGACCGGGAATGCTGCCGAGCCAGGCTTCGATGGCGTTGACCCTCTCGGCGATGCACGTGAAATCCTTCCCCTGGATCACTTTCTCAACCAGCCGGAGTTTCTCGTCCGCGATCGACGGGTCGGCATCCCACACCGTCAGTGTGGCCGTGACGTAAGCCTGGCCGATCTGGTCGGAGCCGAGGTCCTGCAAGGC
>NZ_RZRW01001392.1:0-545 GCF_003998745.1 Mesorhizobium sp. M7A.F.Ca.US.014.04.1.1
GCTTGCCATTGTCGCGTGTCTCGATCAGCGCCAGCTCGTCGGAATGTTCGAGCACCAGCTCCGCCAGGCGATAGACGAGCTTGCCGCGGTCGGTCTGGGTCATGCGGCGCCAGGCCGGATCGGCAAAGGCTGCCCGCGCTGAAGCGACTGCGGCATCGACATCGGATGCGTCGGCCTCGGCCAGCTCATACCAGGACCTGGCGGTCGTTGGATCGTAGCTTGGAATATATTGCCCGCCTTTCGGTGCGACGAAACCGCCGCCGATGAACAGCTGCTGGCGGGAATTCTCGAGCGATTTGACTGACGTCTTCATGGCTGTTCCTGTTCGGCGTCCTTGGGGCTTTGCATCCATGGCTTCGAACCGCCATCAATGCTGGCGAGACGCCCGCCATCGCCCGAATCCATGTAGATGCTGAAGCGCTCGTCGTGCCGCTCGCGGCTGTAGCGGCGCAGCAGCGCGCGGATTTCGCGCGCCGGAATGTCTTCGTAGGGAAGGTCCGCCAGCGGAAAGAACTTGAATCCCGCGGGCAATGTGAGGGCGGCGG
>NZ_RZRW01001393.1:0-544 GCF_003998745.1 Mesorhizobium sp. M7A.F.Ca.US.014.04.1.1
GTCTTGCCATGGTCGACGTGGCCAATCGTGCCGATGTTCACGTGAGGCTTGTTACGCTCGAATTTACCTTTGGCCATAATCGTTCTCCGTCTATTCTACCCGCTTGGGGGAAATTGTTATTCGCTCTTCAGATCCGGCACCGCGCAAGGGACGCGACGTCGGTGGCTAAGGAACCCTTACGCGTATTTCTTCTGGACTTCCTGGGCCACTGCGGTCGGAACCGGCTCGTAGTGATCGAACTGCATCGTGTAGGCCGCACGGCCCTGGCTCATCGAGCGCAGGTTGTCGACATACTTGAACATGTTGGCGAGCGGCACCATCGCGTTGATGACAACGGCGACGCCACGCGCTTCCTGACCCTGGATCTGGCCACGACGACCGTTCAGATCGCCGATGACGCTGCCGACGTAGTCTTCCGGCGTCACGACTTCGACCTTCATGATCGGCTCGAGCAGCTGCACGCCAAGCTTGGGTGCTGCTTCACGGAAGCAGGCGCGGCCGGCGATTTCGAAGGCCAGAACGCTGGAGTCGACATCGTGGTAAG
>NZ_RZRW01001394.1:0-543 GCF_003998745.1 Mesorhizobium sp. M7A.F.Ca.US.014.04.1.1
CGCATGAACGGATCGCAGGCGAAGCCTTTTTGCGTGCGTGTCACCATCACCGCCACCGCCATATCAGGCGATGTCTGGTTCTCGTCGGAAAATCTCCACACCGAGCCTCGCAAGCAACGGTGATTTTCCAAAATTTCGTCCTGTCCTGTCGGACCGGTGGCTCGTCGCCCGTCCTTGGGCTGAAGTCCGCCACGACGGCGTGGACCGAAGAACGGGAGCATTGGAATGAGAAAGATCATCTCTGCGACATTCATCAGCCTCGACGGCGTCATGCAGGCGCCCGGCGGCCCGCAAGAGGATCCGGTCGGCGGCTTCAAGTTCGGCGGCTGGACCTTCCATTACTTCGACGAGGCGGGGGGCGCGGCGATGGATGAACTGTTCTCCAAGCCTTTCGCCCTGCTTCTCGGCCGCAGGACCTACGATATCTTCGCCGCCTACTGGCCATATCAGAAAGATCCGATCGCGGATGCCTTCAACCCTGCGGCCAAATATGTCGCGACGCATCGGCCCGACACCCTCACCTGGCAGAACACGCAATCGCTC
>NZ_RZRW01001395.1:0-543 GCF_003998745.1 Mesorhizobium sp. M7A.F.Ca.US.014.04.1.1
ACATGGTTCTCTCCCGGCGCGGAGGCAATTGGCGTGGACCGACGATTCCGTACGGAAGGTCTCGTCCAACTCGAGACGTTAGAGTTGGCAATAAGGAAATTGACCTGATGGATCTCACCACACGGCTTGTCGTCGCGATCGGGCTTGGCGCGCTTCTTATCGGGGCGTTCATTCTCATATAGCCGAATGTGACGTTTCAAACGCCTTTCACGCGTTACATTGCCTGTCGTGCGGCAATTCTGGCGGGACTGGACGGCAGCATCGATTTCTCGTCCTGCCGTCGCTTGTCCGTTGGTCGGATCGCCCTGTGCCTACCCAGAGAAGCGCTTTGACTAAGCGAGCTGCAAGCCCACCGAAGCATGGATCGCCGCAGACGGTTCCCATCGCCCCCGGGGGTCGTTGCGCAGCTAAGCAGCACAAGCACGCAAGCTAGGTGCGTGCTCTATCGCCTCTGGCGCGGTCACGCCTGAGAGTTGCAAGCCGTACGACGCGGCAGAACAGCTGGTTTCAAAATCCGGCATCGACACCGTCGCCAATTCCCAT
>NZ_RZRW01001396.1:0-541 GCF_003998745.1 Mesorhizobium sp. M7A.F.Ca.US.014.04.1.1
CCGTCGAACCCAGGAACTTCAGGTGATCAAAGACGAAGCACTCAGTTTGTCACCCGGCGGGACGACACTGAAATCATTGTTGTCTCAAATGTTCGATCAGGCACCAGGCTTTATAGCGCTGCTGCGCGAGCCAGGTCACATTTTCGAGCTGACCAATGCCGCCTACCAGCGATTGACTGGCCACAGGCAAGTGATTGGAAAGTCAGTGCGGGACGCCTTTCCCGAGCTCGAAGGGAATGGGTTTTTCGAACATCTGGACCATGTGTACATGACCGGCGAGCCCTACATTGGCCACGGGGTGAAGGTCGGCCTTCGCAACATAGCCGACGGCCCGGTCGAAGAGCGCATCCTTGATTTTGTTTATCAGCCAGTCAAGGCTGACGATGGCCGGATCACCGCGATCTTCATTGAAGGTACTGATGTCAGCGAACTCTCCTTTGCAAATGCAGCACTTCGGCTGCGTGAGGACCATTTGCGGTCGATCCTGGCAACAGTGCCGGACGCGATGGTCGTCATCGACGAGCAGGGTGGGATTCAATCC
>NZ_RZRW01001397.1:0-540 GCF_003998745.1 Mesorhizobium sp. M7A.F.Ca.US.014.04.1.1
GTGTGAAGACGATCATGGACATGGTGACGCTCACCCGGCTCGATTGTGCCATCGCCTCGTCGGCGATCATGCGCGCGGGCCTCGCCGAGGCCGTTCATCATGCCCGCCATCGTCAGGTGTTCGGTTCGACCCTGATCGAGCAGCCGTTGATGCAGCGCGTGCTGGCGGACATGGCACTCGATGTCGCCGCCGCCACCGCACTGTCGTTCCGGCTGGCGCGGTCCTTCGACGAGGCGGCCAGCGACCGCGGTGAAGCGGCGTTTGCCCGCGCCATGACGCCGGTCGTCAAATACTGGGTCTGCAAGATCGCGCCGCCTTTGCTCTATGAGGCGATGGAGTGCCTCGGCGGCAATGGCTATGTCGAGGAGGCGCCGCTCGCCCGCTATTATCGCGAGGCCCCGGTCAACGCGATCTGGGAGGGCTCGGGCAATGTCATGGCGCTCGACGTGCTGCGCGTGCTTGGCCGTGCGCCCGGCCTGGTCGAGGATGTGCTGGCCGGCATCGACCGCGATCTCGGCGCCGGCGGACGCGGCACGATCC
>NZ_RZRW01001398.1:0-540 GCF_003998745.1 Mesorhizobium sp. M7A.F.Ca.US.014.04.1.1
TGCCTTGACGGCTTCGCACTGCGACCAGCTGCGGGAGAGCCGGTCGAGAGGGATTCCCTGCCGCGATACGGCAGCAAAAGCCAGACCTGTTGTCCGGTTCAATCCACTGGCGACCGCCGATGAATAGAGCTTCCTTGCGTAGGCGACCAAGTCTTTCTGGCCGCTCGCTCGTGCGAAATCGACAAGGAGCGAAGCCCATTCGAAGTGATGCCCCGGTTCGGTCCACTGTCCTTCATCTCCCTGCAACGGCAACCAATCGGCGTCGAAACGTTCCCCAACCGTCCAGCTTTCCTGGTCGAAGAAATGGCTCCGGAAGAGATCGATGATGCGTGCTGCCCGACGCAGATATTCACGGTCGCCCGTGGCGCCATACCAGGCAAGAAATGATTCCAGCATGTGCATGTGTGGGTTCGAAGACCGCGCACCGTTCCAGCCGGGGCTCTCGAGGAACCCGGTCAGACTGTCGTGCTCGAGGTGGGCGTCGATGAAACGAAACGTCTGTTGTGCCAGTTTCAGGGCATCGTGGTGTCCGCATCGATG
>NZ_RZRW01000140.1:0-11296 GCF_003998745.1 Mesorhizobium sp. M7A.F.Ca.US.014.04.1.1
GCCGTGGCCAAGCGTCACCGGCCTCGGCCGCATTGCGCTGGCGGCCGGAGCGCACGGGCTGACAGTGCATCCACGCCCCGACGAGCGGCACACAAGACTCTCCGATGTGCCTGAGATCCGGTCGCTGATCGACGACGAGTTTCCGGGCGCGGAATTCAACATCGAGGGCTATCCGACCGAGGATTTCCTGCTGCTTGTGGAAAAGCATCAGCCTGAACAGGTGACCTTGGTGCCGGACGATCCGGCCCAGGCGACATCGGACCATGGCTGGAACTTCGCAACCCAGGCCGCGTTCCTCACACCAATCGTCAAGCGCCTGAAGAAGGGGGGCTTTCGCGTGTCGCTGTTTTCCGATCCGGATCCCGATTGGGTGGCGGCCGCGCGCGACACCGGCGCCGACCGCATCGAGCTCTATACAGGTCCATATGGCAGCTATCACACAGATTCCGCCAAAGCCGCCAAAGAGCTGGAAAGGCTGGGAAAAACCGCTGACGCCGCGCTTGCCGCCGGGCTGCAGGTCAATGCCGGGCACGATCTGGTGGTCGGCAACCTGCCGGCGCTGGTCAAGCGCATTCCGGCATTGGCCGAAGTGTCGATCGGACATGGGTTGACAGCCGACGCGTTGGAGTATGGCATGGCCGGTACGGTGGGTCGGTTCCTCAAGGCCTGCGGATGGTAGCGATGGGCAGCCTCGCATGGCAGGCATGGCAGCCATTACGCGACGGCACTTGATATTGCATCGCAGCAAGCGTAGAGCACCGCGCGCTTATCGGAGTGTCGTCCATGGCCCTTACCAATACTGGTAGTGAGGCAGAACCCGTCGAACAATCGAGCCATTCGGAAGTCGAACAGCACAGCACCAAGGTTCTGATGCTGGGCGCGCTCGGTGTCGTCTATGGGGATATCGGCACCAGTCCGATCTACGCCTTTCGCGAGGCGCTGGTGGCATCTTCCGGCGGACAGGTGGCCGACCGCGGTGACATCCTCGGCGTTTTGTCGCTGATCATCTGGTCGCTGACCATCATCGTCACCATCAAATACATCATGTTCGTGCTGCGGGCGAACAACCGCGGCGAGGGCGGCGTGCTGTCGCTGATGGCGCTGGCGCGCGGCAGTTTCCCCAAGCGCTCGGCGCTGATGCTCGGCATCGGCATCGTCGGGGCGTCGCTTTTCTTCGGCGACGCCGTCATCACGCCGGCGATTTCGGTGCTGTCGGCGGTCGAAGGCATGAACGTCGTCACGCCGACCTTCCAGCCTTATGTCGTGCCGCTGACACTGGTCATTCTCGCCATAGTGTTCGCGGTGCAACGTTTCGGCACGGGCGGCGTGGGATTGGTCTTCGGTCCCGTGACGGCGGTGTGGTTCCTGGCGATCGGCCTTTCCGGCCTCAACCACATCATCGCCGATCCGGAAATCCTGTGGGCGATCAGCCCGCACTACATCGTCGCCTTCCTGATCAATTCGCCCGATGTCGCTTTCGTCACCATCGGCGCCATCTTCCTCGCGGTCACCGGCGCGGAAGCGCTCTATGCCGATCTCGGCCATTTCGGCCGCAAGCCGATCGTGCTCGCCTGGCTGTGGGTCGTGTTTCCGTGCCTGCTGCTCAATTATGCCGGGCAGGGCGCTTTCGTGCTGGCCAAGAACGGCGTCGTCGGCCATCCGTTCTTCGAAATGAATGAAGGCTGGACGCTGATCCCGATGGTCGTGCTGGCGACCGCCGCCACGGTCATCGCCAGCCAGGCGGTGATCTCGGGCGCCTTCTCGTTGACCAGGCAGGCGGTGCAGCTCAACATGCTGCCGCGCCTGGAAATTCTGCATACGTCGGAGAAACAGTCCGGCCAGATCTACATGCCGCGCGTCAACCTGCTGCTGGCGCTGGTGGTGATGATGCTGGTGGTGGGCTTCGGCGAGTCCAGCAGGCTGGCATCGGCCTACGGCATCTCGGTGACCGGCAACATGCTGGTGACCACGGTGCTGTTGTTTGTGGTCATGACGCGGATCTGGAAATGGAAGCTGTGGCTGGCGGTCTCGCTGACGGCGCTGTTCGGCTTCATCGACGTCGGTTTCTTTGCCTCCAACATCGTCAAGGTGTTTGAGGGCGGCTGGGCATCGCTGGCCGTTGCCTTCACCATCGTGCTGGCCATGTGGACCTGGGTGCGCGGCAGCCGCTATCTGTTCGACAAGACCCGCCGCAACGAGATCCCGCTCGATTTCCTCGCCGGCAATCTGTTGAAGAAGAAGCCGCAGCTGGTGTCAGGCACCGCCGTGTTCCTGACCAGCGATCCGCTCAGCGCGCCAACCGCACTGATGCACAGCCTGAAGCACTACAAGGTGCTGCATGAGCAGAACGTCATCCTTTCAGTGGTGACCGCGCCGCAGCCGGTGGTGCCCGACAGCGACCGGGTCAAAATGGAGACGGTCAACGAGCTGTTCATGCGGGTAACGCTGACCTTCGGCTACATGGAGCAGCCCAACATCCCGCGCGCGCTGGCGATCTGCCGCAAGCAGGGCTGGAAATTCGACATCATGACGACTTCGTTCTTCCTGTCGCGGCGTTCGCTCAAGGCCTCGCCCAATTCCGGCATGCCGGTGTGGCAGGACCGGCTGTTCATCGGCCTGGCGCGCACGGCGGCCGACGCGACGGAGTATTTCCAAATCCCGACCGGGCGCGTGGTGGAGATCGGCACTCAGGTGGCCATCTAGGACATGCCGATATTCAGGTGAGGCCGGCCTGCGAACGGCAGGTTCCTGCGCTTCCGGTACTCACGGACCAAGTGTCCGCTCCGTTCCGGTTCTCGGAACCCACATTCTCGGTCCAGCCTGACCTGAATCTCGACATGTCCTGGCGAATGAGCTGTGTCTTGCGGCACAGTCCATGTCACTCCGCTTCAACCGGCCAGCGCGGCCTTGTTCGCCTCGAGGAACTGCTTCAGCGTTTTTGGCTTGCGGCCGGAAAGCGTCTCGATCGCGTCGGTCACCATGGCGATGCGGCCGGAGCGCGTGTTGACGTCGAAGGACACGATGACTTCAGCAAAATCCTCGGGAACGCCGGATGCCTTTACCCCTTCGGTGAGCGCTTCATCCGGAACCTGCACGACATCGAGCGACTTGCCGGTGACCTCGCTTACCAGGGCGGCAAT
Organism: Mesorhizobium sp. M7A.F.Ca.US.014.04.1.1; assembly: GCF_003998745.1. Taxonomy (NCBI): domain Bacteria; kingdom Pseudomonadati; phylum Pseudomonadota; class Alphaproteobacteria; order Hyphomicrobiales; family Phyllobacteriaceae; genus Mesorhizobium; species Mesorhizobium sp. M7A.F.Ca.US.014.04.1.1. Next base: position 3,141 of record NZ_RZRW01000140.1, read on the forward strand.
CTCTGCCGTGGTGTAGGCGTGCGGACCGGTCAAGGTGTAGGTCTTGCTTTCGTTTGAAGCGCCAGCGAGGCTGGCGGCGATCGCCGCTGCCATGTCGTCGCGCGCACCGTGGGCAATGCGCCCGTCGCCGGCCGACGTGTACCATTTTCCCGAGGCGATCGCGTGCGGCAGGGCCATGAACAGGTTCTCCTGGTACCAGCCGTTGCGGAAGATCGTGTAGGGGATGCCGCTCGCCTTGATCGCCTGCTCGGTGCTGTAGTGGTCATCGGCAAACAGGACCGGCGATACCGGCTCCGGATTGGGCATCGAGGTGTAGAGCAGATGCGAAATGCCGGCGTTTTTGGCCGCGGCGACGGCATTTTCGTGCTGCTTCAGGCGCCTGCCGCTTTTGAGATCGAGATCGCCGGTCGAAATAATCAGCACCTTGTCGGCGCCTTTGAATGCGGTTTCCAGCGATGCCGCGTCGTTGAAGTCGGCGGCCCTGACAACGACGCCGCGCAGCGCCAGATCGGCCACGCTTTCCGGATTGCGTGTGGCGGCGATGATGTTTGCCGGTGGAACTTTGTGCTTGTCCAGGAGATATTGGATGACGCCGTGGCCGAGCTGGCCGGAAGCGCCGGTGACGAGAAGGGTTTCGCTCATGGAAGGTCCTGACATTGCGCCGCTAAGGCGGTTCGAGTGGCAGTCTCAAAAAGAGACCAGCACTAAAATAGGAATTGACCTGGTGCCGTAAAGAAGGCAGTTTTTCGGGAGGTAGGCACACGCAGGGAACCAGCCATGGACGGCAAGGTCATCAATCTGAAATCGAAGTTGGAGGTCTATAAGGCCATCTCAGGCGGCGGCAATATTGCCAATTGTCCGGTTCGCGAGGTCATTCAAGGGGTGAGCGGCAAATGGAGATCGCTGCTGATGATGGCGCTGGCTGAAAAACCCTATCGCTTCGGTGAGTTGCGGCGCCTTGTGCCCGACATTTCGCAACGCATGCTGACCCAGACGCTGTACGATCTTCTGCGCGATGGCTATGTGCATCGTGAGGTGTTCCCGACCAAACCACCAAGCGTCGAATACAGCCTGACCGATCTCGGGCGCTCTATGTTCGGCGCCTTTCATCAATTGATTCTGTGGGCCGAACTCAACCATGATGCGGTGCGCGCAGCGCGCGCCGATTTTGATGCGTCCCAGGCTTGAACGGCCGCCAAGGCCCAGGCTTGAACGACCGCTAAAGCCCCACGGTGCGGCTTGATTTCGCCGGGCTGCTGAAGGATTGTCCCGGCCAGTTCGGCTTTGGGGGCATTGGCATTTCCTACGACATCGCAATAGCAGGCGCCGGGCCGGCGGGACTGGCCATGGCGCTCTATCTCAAGCGCGCCGGGCATCGGGTCACGGTCTTTGAACGCTTCGATGAGCCGAAGCCGGTCGGCTCCGGGCTGATCCTGCAGCCGACAGGGCTGACGGTGCTGGCCGATCTTGGCCTGCTCGACGACATGCTGGCGCTGGGCAGCCGCATCGACCGCCTGCATGGCGCCGATGCCACCACAGGCCGTACCGTGCTCGATGTCCGCTACGATGCGCAGCGCGGTGGCCGCTTCGGGCTGGCGGTGCACCGGGCGGCCTTGTTCGGCGTGCTCTTCCGCGCCGCCCAACGCGAAGCGATCGCCATCGAAACCGGCGTCGAGATCGAGGCCTTGGAGACGGGCGAACGGACGACGCTGATCTGCGGCAACGGACGAAGGGCGGGGCCGTTCGACCTCGTCATCGACGCCAGCGGTTCGCGCTCGAAACTGCGCGGCGCAAGCGCTGCAGGCGAGCCACGACCGCTCACCTATGGCGCGTTCTGGGCCTCGCTTGGCTGGCGCGGCGACGGTTTCGATGAGCGCGCGCTGCTGCAACGCTACGACAGAGCGAGCGTGATGATCGGCGTGCTGCCGATCGGCCGGCCGCAGCCGGGCGCTGAAAAGATGGCGGCCTTCTTCTGGAGCCTGAAGCCGTCGGACGCCGATGAGGTGCGCGTCCGGGGCCTGGATGCCTGGAAGGAGAGGGTGATCCGGCTGTGGCCGCAGAGCGAGGCGTATGTCAGCCAGATCGACAGTTTCGACCAGCTCTCGCTGGCGCGCTATGGCCACCACACGATGAAGCGGCCGGTTGGGCGGCGGCTGGCCATCATCGGCGACGCGGCGCACTCGACCAGCCCGCAGCTCGGGCAAGGGGCCAATATGGCGCTGCTCGACGCCGCGGCGCTCAGCCATGCGCTGGCGCGGACGGACAGTGTCGAAGCGGCACTTGAAGCCTATGCGAGGGCGCGGCGCTGGCATGTCCGCATCTTCCAGGCGCTGTCGCTGGCGTTCACGCCGTTCTACCAGTCGGATTCGGTGGCGCTGCCCTTCATCCGCGACAGGCTGGTGGCGACGGTGGCAAAAATCCCGCCGGCGCCGCAGTTTCTCGCCTCGATGGTGGCCGGCACCGTAATCGATCCGTTCAAGCGGATAGGACTGGTCGAAGCGCGGTGGCCGGATCGTTTTGGCCAATGAGGCTCGAAAGGTACGATCCCTTTGCCCGCAGGAAGGCATGCAGGCGCTGCGGGTAGTCCGGCGCCACGGCTTGCCTGATCGACGGGCGTTCACTCAACGCCCGGCGCCATGCGCGGACGAGGGGCTTTCGGTCAAGAATGCCGAAATCACCGATCCGGTCGAAGACATCGAGATAGCGGAAGACCGGACCGTAAACGGCGTCGACCAGCGAGAAGTGCTTGCTGGCGAACCAGGGGCCGCCAGGCTCGTCCGCCAACTCGGCTTCGAGACGGTCGAACATGGCGGACAGCGCGCTGGATTCGTCAAGGAAGCCGGCCTCGGTCGATGTTGAATAGAACCGGCTGATGGCATTGAGGGTTGCCGAACCGAACTCGATCCAGGCGCGATGCCGGGCGCGGGCATAGGGATCGGCCGGGTGGAGGGGATTGGCCTGCGTCTCTTCGAGGAATTCCAGGATGACGGCCGATTCGAAGATCACCGTTTCCTCGCCATTCCGCTGCACGCGCAGCAGCGGCACTTTGCCGAGCGGCGAGATCGCCTTGAACCAGTCCGGCTTGTTGGCGAGGTCGATATCGACGCGTTCGAACGGCACGCCCTTTTCGGCCAGCGAAATCGCGGCGCGCTGCACATAGGGGCAGAGGTGATGGCTGACGAGAATGAGCTTGTCGGCGCGTTTGCAGATTTCGTGTTTCATCGGATTGGCTTTCCCTGATTAATGCAATTGCATCTATGTAGATGCATATGCATTGATCGTCAAGCTTGATGCAATTGCATCTATCGTCTAAGGTGCGCCATGACCGAGAAAGCCGCGCCTTCGCCCGAAGCCATCAAGGCCTGGGCTCGCCTGATGCGCGTATCGCGCCAGTTGATGGAGAGCGCCGAAGAGGCGTTGAAGGCCGCCGGTCTGCCCCCACTTGCCTGGTACGACGTGCTGCATGAACTCGCCGAGGCGGGCGAGGGCGGGCTGCGGCCGTTCCAGCTCATCGAGCGCACGCTGTTCGCCCAATACAACATTTCGCGCCTGCTGGCCCGGCTCGAGGCCGATGGGCTCGTCGAGAAACTGCCGGTGGCCGATGACGGCCGTGGCCAGACCATCCGCATCGCGGCCAAGGGGCGAGACATACGCCGCCAGATGTGGGCTGTGTACGGACGCTCGATCGCCGAACTGGTTGGCGCCAAACTGTCGGCGGATGAGCTGACCATGGTCTCGGCACTGCTTGGACGGTTGCGCCATCCGCCAGCCAGCGATTAAGCGAGCCTGTCGCGCCAGCGCCTGTCCATTTTTGCAGATATTTTGCTCTCGTCCTCTTGCGCACGGCCTCGGATCGCGCAATATGCCGAACCGTAACGTACGGTACGGCCTATCGGGAATGCCGACCTTTCGAGAGAAGAGCGTGTTGCACATCGTGCCTGACATCGACACCAGCGAAGCGCTGACAGAGCGGCAGAAGGCCGTGCTCGACGCGGCGTTGCGGCTGCTGGTCGAAGAGGGCGACCAGCTGACCATGACCGCCGTGGCGCGCCGCGCCAGCTGTTCCAAGGAAACGCTCTACAAATGGTTCGGCGACCGCGACGGGCTGCTGACAGCGACGGTGCAATGGCAGGCCTCGAAAGTGCGGGTGGCACCGGTCGACCGCAAGGGGCTCGATCTTGCCTCGCTGACCGCGAGCCTCGAGCGCTTCGCCTCGGATTGGCTCAAGGTGATTTCCAGCGACACGTCGATCGCGCTCAATCGGGTGGCGGTCAGCCATGCGGGCTCCGGCAAGGACAATCTCGGCGCCGTGGTGCTGGAGAACGGCCGCTTCGCATTGGCCAAGCGGCTGAAGCCGGTGCTCGAGGCCGGCCGACGGACCGGGCTTTTGGATTTCGCGGATGCCGAGACGGCGTTTCGCACCTTTTTCGGGCTGGTCGCCCGCGATGTGCAGATCCGTCTGCTGCTCGGCGACCGGCTGGAATTGACTGAGGCGGCGATCGGCGGCGATGCCGCGCGGGCGACGCAGCAGTTTCTCGCTCTTCATGGAGCAACAACCGGCCGCAAGGCCCTAGAGCCGGATGATTTCAGGTCAAGTCGACCTGAAATCTGAATTCGTCTCTAAATCAAGAAGATAGAGCATGATGTCGTCCGAAAACCGCTTCACACTTTTCGGCATCATGCTCTGATTTATAAACGGGAAGGAAGACAAAATGCGCGTCTATTACGATCGTGATGCCGATCTCAATCTGATCAAGGGCAAGAAGGTCGCCATCATCGGCTATGGCAGCCAGGGCAGGGCGCATGCGCTCAACCTCAAGGATTCCGGCGCCAAGGAGATCGCAATCGGCCTCAAGGCCGGCTCGGCAACCGCCAAGAAGGTCGAGGCCGACGGTCTCAAGGTGATGAGCGTGGCGGACGCGGCCAAGTGGGCCGACCTGATGATGATGGCAACGCCGGACGAACTGCAGGCCGACATCTACAAGAACGAGATCGCCCCGAACATCCGCGATGGTGCCGCTATCGCCTTCGCGCACGGCCTCAACGTGCATTTCGGCCTGATCGAGCCGAAGTCGACGGTCGACGTCGTCATGATTGCCCCGAAGGGCCCCGGCCACACGGTGCGCGGCGAATACCAGAAGGGCGGCGGCGTGCCGTGCCTGGTCGCCGTCAACCAGGATGCCTCGGGCAATGCGCTCGACCTGGCCCTGTCCTACGCCTGCGGCGTCGGCGGCGGCCGTTCGGGTATCATCGAGACCAATTTCCGCGAGGAATGCGAGACCGATCTGTTCGGCGAGCAGGTCGTGCTGTGCGGCGGCCTGGTCGAGCTGATCCGGGCCGGTTTCGAGACGCTGGTGGAAGCCGGCTACGCGCCTGAGATGGCCTATTTCGAGTGCCTGCACGAGGTCAAGCTGATCGTCGACCTGATCTATGAAGGCGGCATCGCCAACATGAACTACTCGATCTCGAACACCGCCGAATGGGGCGAATATGTCTCGGGTCCGCGCATCATCACCGCCGAGACCAAGGCCGAGATGAAGCGCGTGCTGAAGGACATCCAGACCGGCAAATTCACCTCGGAGTGGATGCAGGAGTACCGCGCCGGCATGTCCCGCTTCAAGGGCATCCGCCGCAACAATGACAGCCACCAGATCGAGGAAGTCGGCGCCAAGCTGCGCGCGATGATGCCGTGGATTTCCAAAAACAAGCTGGTCGACAAGGCGAAGAACTGAGCGAAATCCACAAGCGCTCGAAAATAGCAGCTTCCATGAACAAGAAACGGCGCCACGTGGCGCCGTTTTTTCATTCTGTCGGTCAGCTCAGCTACAGGGCCAGCCCATCAATAGGGTGAGTAGCACTGCTGGCGCGGGCCGTTGTAGGGCTGGAACGTGTTGTCGTAGGCCCGGTACGACCGGTAGCGGTTGTAGCACCATTGGACATGGGCGCTCGAAAGCCGTCCCGCGCGGTAGTAGCGGCGCGGCGCCGGCCGGTCATAGTAGTCGTAGTTGTTGTACATGCTGCCGAGGCCAAGCCCCAGGCCAAGGCCCAGGATCGCGGCACTCGCGCCATCATCGTAGTAACGGCCGCCGCGATAGTGATGGCGACCATGGCGCCAACGCCAGTTGTCTCCACCATTCCAGTGACCGCCGCCGCCGTGCCAGTGCCGACGGCCGCCGTCCCAATTGCCCGACCGGCGCCATCTCCAATTGTCGTTGTTGAACTGACGGTTGTTGTTGCCGCCCGCCCAGCTGTCGCGGACCGGCGTGACATTCGGCGCCGCGGTGCTGGTGGGAATCGACAGGTCCGGTTGCATGATCGGGCCGGCGGCGGACGGTGCCGTGACGCCGGAGAGGATACCCAGGGCTAGCAGCCCCGATTTGACCGTGGAAGAAAAGAGCGAATTCATTGCACTCTCCAAGAGTTACAGGCCCCACGCCCACCCGAGGAATGGGGCAACAATGGATGTTTGCATCTGAACGGCGGATGAACGGAAAGGTTCCGTCAACCATGACGCGAACGCGCCCAAGACCAATCGATCTCAGATGGTGATCCTGCGCGCTTGTTTTCCGAAGCACTTGCGGGCAAAGGTCATGGCATGTCGCTGCGCCTTGCCACCTTCAATGTCGAGAACCTGATGAACAGGTTCGATTATTCCGGCTATCGCAACCAGCTCAACGAGGATCGAACGCTGGCGCTGTTCGATATCCAGAGCGAGGCGGAATACAGGATGCTGGAGCAGGCCCGCGCCATCGCCCAATCCGACGACACGCGCCAGCTGACGGCGCTGGCAATCGCTGCCACCCGGGCCGACATCATCTGCATGCAGGAGGTCGACAACATCGAGGCGCTGAAGGCCTTCGAATATGGCTATCTGTTCAAGATGGTGGGGCAGGGCTACCGGCAGAAATACACCACATCGGGCAATGATTCACGCGGCATCGACGTTGCCGTGATGATGCGCAATGAGACCGCCCAGGGCCAGCCGATCGAATTCGTGCGCATGACCAGCCACGCCTATGTCACCTACGAGCAGTTCGGGCTGCACACGCCGGAACTCGAGGCACTGGGCAATCAGGCCAATGAGCGCATTTTCCGGCGCGACTGCCTGGAGATCGACGTCACCGTGGGCGGCGTGCCGCTGACGCTCTATCTCGTGCATTTCAAGTCGATGGGTTCGCCGCGCAACGGGCTCGACGGGCGCGAGGCGACGATGCCGGTGCGCATCGCGGAGGCGCAGGCCGTGCTGCGCATCATCGAGGAGCGCTTCGGCAAGGACTATGCCGCCGACAAACGCTGGGCAATCTGCGGCGACATGAACGATTACCGCCAGCGTGTGAAGGTGGCCGGCGATGCGATCGACGGCTATCGCTTCGAGGTGGTCGACGAAGCCCTGTCCTGCATCAACGTGCTGACGGCCGGCGGCTTCTGCGAAAACGTCGTCGAGCGGCGGCCGGAGATGAACCGCTGGAGTTTCTACCACACGCGCGGACCGGAAGAGCGGCATCTGTGCCAGCTCGACTACATCCTGCTGTCGAAGGGGCTCGCCGCCAGCAACGCGACGGCTGTTCCCGACATCATCCGCAACGGCCAGCCCTGGCGCACCATTTTTCCGCCGGGGCAGGAGGTCGACCGCTTTCCGCGTGCCGGCTGGGACCGGCCGAAGGCGTCGGACCATTGCCCGGTGGCGATCACGCTGGACATGACCTGACGCATGAGTTTCGACCTGCCACGCAACGTCATCCTGCCGGTCGACGCCATCGACGTCCGGCTCGATCCCGGTCCGCACCCGTTCGCAAGGGACAATGCAGAGGCGATCGCCGAGAACTGGCAGCACGAAATCGCTGCCAATCCGGCGCTGTTCGACGGCATGGTGGTGCTGCTGTCGCAGCTTGCCTACCGCGACAACCGTCTCGCCGGCCGCTGCCATGCGGTCAACTATTCGACTTTCATGCTGTGGCGGAAGCGGCGCGAGAATTCGGGCGCCGAGCATGCCTATGCCCATGCCATGCTGGTGGCTGCCGACAATGCGCTGGTGGCGATCCGCATGGGTCCGCACACGGTCAACGCCGGCCGCGTCTATTTTGCCGCCGGCTCATTCGAGCCGGTCGATTTTCGCGATGGCCTGGTCGATGTCGATTTCAACATGATCCGCGAAG
>NZ_RZRW01000014.1:0-25518 GCF_003998745.1 Mesorhizobium sp. M7A.F.Ca.US.014.04.1.1
TTGGCGAAGCGGTCGCCGTCGTCGACCACCGCCTCCATTTCGACCAGAGCTGCATTGATCTCGGCGATCTGCGATGGCGTGGCGCGCTGGGCCGCAAGCGCTGCCGACATCGGCTCGATGGCCCTGCGCAATTCGAACAGCGCCCGGACATCGTCGGCGCTGACACCGCTGGCATAGCGCCATGACAGGACGTCCGGGTCGAGGAAATTCCAGTCGGCACGAGGACGCACCCTTGTGCCGGTCTTCGGCCGCGATTCGACCAGCCCCTTGCCCGCCAACACCTTGATCGCCTCGCGCAGCACCGTGCGGCTGACCCCCAGCATCTCGCTTGAATCGTCGGCATTGGGCAGTGCCTCGCCGGGCAGGAAATCGCCTTGAACGATGCGCAATCCGATTTGCTCGACGACGGTCGCATGCAGAGCGGTGGAGCCGCTGGAAACCGCCACCGCGACTCTCGACGTACGCGCCATACTGAAAGATTTGTTATTCTTCATACTATTCATATGATATGTCTTATCGGCATTGCGATTGGAGTCAAGGGATGGGGGAGTGCCGATGACAAAGAATTCCGCTGCCGTTGCCGAGCAGCACCAAGGGCTGATCTCGATCAGCGACGGCATTGCGACCGTGGAGATCGCGCCGGCCGCCGGCGGCGCGCTGGCGTCGTATCGCTGGCGGCAAAACGGATCCGTCGTGGATTGGCTGCGCCCTGCGGATCAGGCGGCGATCGACGGCCGCGATGCCGGCGCCATGGCCTGCTTCCCGCTGGTTCCCTATTCCAATCGCATAAGGCACGGCCGCTTCGCATTCGCAGGCCGCACCGTCGAACTGCCGACCAGCCCGGACGATCCACATCATGAGCATGGCCATGGCTGGCGTCGGCCATGGACCGTCGTGCGGCACGAAGCCAGCGCCACTGTCCTATCCTATCGCCATGCCGCCGATTCCTGGCCGTGGAGCTATGAGGCAAGGCAAGAGATCTCGCTGGTCAATGGCAGCCTGATCACCGCCATCTCGCTGCGCAACCTGTCGGACGCGCCGATGCCGGCCGGGCTCGGCCTGCATCCCTATTTCCCATCGACACCGTGGACGCATGTCCAGGCGCGGGTGTCCGGCATGTGGGAGACCGACGCGGAAATCCTGCCCACCCGGCACGTCCTGCCGCCTGCAGGCTCCAACCCGACCACGGGCTTCGACGTGTCGGAGACGGACTTCGACACGGTCTTCACCGGATGGTCGCGCCGCGCCCGGATCTCCTGGCCGGAGCATGGACGGCAACTGGACATCGAGGCCGAGGCGCCACTCGATTTCCTTGTCCTCTACACGCCGCCCGGCGAGCCGTTCTTTTGCGCCGAACCGGTCAGCAACATCACCGATGCCTTCAACCGCAGGGCTGACACGGGCATCGAGGCCGGCTGTATCGTACTGGCGCCCGGGCACATGCGGTCCGCAAGCGTTCGCTTCACGCCTTCGCGGGAGATCTGATCGCCAGTCTGAGCCGCATCAACTGCTTTGCCTCGCCGCTTCGCGGATGGTCTGCAACAGGATGGAGAAGGCCGGCGAGGGCGCCGTGTCGGTCCGCATCGTCAGGCCGACCGGTCCCTTGGTTTCCTCGGTGTTGACCGGCAGGGCGACGAAGGCGCCACTGCCGAGTTCATTGGCGACGACACCGGCCGAAATGATCCAAACCGCATCGCTCTGCCGCAGGAAGGCGCGGCCGAAGGAGTCCGAGACGGTTTCGATCTCGGTTGCCGGCGCCGTCATGCCGCTGGTGATGAACAGGCGGTCGACGAAAGGGCGGATGACCGATTCCCGTGTCGGCATCAGCGCCGGGAACTCGTCGAGCCGCGCGAACACGTCCTGTCCGGGCTCAAGCAGCGGATGTCGCGCCCGCACCACGAACAGCACCTGTTCGGAGTAGAGATGCTCGAAGAAGAAGCCGGTCATGTTCTCCGGCGCCGCCAACCGTCCGACGACGAGATCGAGCGCGCCGGTGCGCAACTGTTCGAGCAGCACCGCGTTCTCGCCGGTGACGATCTTGATCGCCGCACCGGTGCTCTCTTTGAGGAACAGGCTCATGGCAAGCGGCATCACCCGCGCCGACACCGTCGGCAGCGCGCCGATGCGGATCGGGTGCCGGTTGACCGCTCCGTCCTGGCGGACGGAATCGACGCCTTGCTTGAGCGCCGTGATCGCCATGGCGGCGTGGCGAAGGAAGATCTCGCCGATGCGCGTCAGTCGGATGCCGCGGCCGTCGCGCTCCACCACCGCAACCCCCAGCGCCTCTTCCAGTTCGCGCAATGTCTTGGTCACGGCCGGCGGGCTGACATGCAGCAAGTCAGCCGCTCGCGCCACGCTCCCCTGCCGCGCAACTTCCAGGAATGCCTGCAGGTGACGGAACCGAATGCGGCTCTCGGACATGGATTCGATAACCCCTGAGTTAATGAAACGCCAAAAAATATCATTTTACCGAACCAAACGCCTTGTGCAATGTGAGGGCGGAGGATCGAAACCGTGCCATTCGTCACCATCGGCGGCATCACGCTGCACCATCGCCACATCAAGGCGACCGGCAATGCGCGCCCAATCATATTCATCAATTCGCTCGGCACCGACTTCCGGATCTGGGACGAAATTGTCTCGACGTTCGATGGTGAAATGCCGCTGCTGGTGTATGACAAGCGCGGCCACGGACTGTCCGACATCGGCGACATCAGGTCGATCGACGATCACGTCGATGACCTCTCGGCGCTCATCGATCATTTCGGCTTGAGCAAGGTCGTGCTGTGCGGCCTGTCGGTCGGCGGCATGATCGCGCAGGGGCTCTATGCCAGGCGGCCTGAAATCGTCGAAGGCCTGATCCTTTGCGATACGGCACACAAGATCGGCACGACAGACAGCTGGAACACACGCATCGCGACCGTCGAAAGCAAGGGCATCCAGGCGATTGCCGATGGCGTGCTCAAAGTGTGGTTCACCCCCGCCTTCCACGCGGCGCGTCAGGCCGAGCTCGACGGTTACTGGAACATGATGACGAGGCAAGCGCTTGCAGGTTACGTAGGGACTTGCGCGGCCGTTCGCGATGCCGATTTCACCGATGCTGCACGCCGCATCGCGGTGCCGACGCTCTGCGTCGCCGGCGACCAGGATGGCTCGACACCTCCCGATCTCGTCCGCTCGCTGGCCGCGCTGATCCCCGGCGCGCGCTTCGAAATCATCCGCGACGCTGGACACATTCCTTGCGTCGAACAGCCTGAAGCGCTCACCGCCCTGATCCGCGGCTTTATCGCGTCGCTTGCCCCTGGAGCAGAAACCCATGGATGAAGTCCCCGGCAACGCAACCAGATATCGCACCGGCCTCGCGGTGCGGCGCTCGGTGCTTGGTGACCGCCATGTCGACCGCGCCGAGGTCGCCGCCACCGATTTCGACCAGCCTTTCCAGGAGTTGATCACCGAGGCCGCCTGGGGAACCGTGTGGGCGCGGCCGGGCTTGACCAGGCGTGAGCGTTCGATCGTCACGCTGGCGCTGCTGGCCGCACTCGGCCATGATGAGGAGGTTGCTATGCATGTGCGCGCCACCGTCAACACCGGTGCCTCGCGCGACGATATCTGCGAGGCGTTCCTGCATGTCGCCATCTATGCCGGCGTGCCGGCCGCCAACCGTGCCTTCAGAATTGCCAAGGACGTGTTTTCGGAAATGGACGGAAGCCAGAATGACCGCTGAGTCCGGCTCGAACCGAAGGCCCGAGACCGGCGCCTTCTTCCAGCGCGACCGGACCTGGCATCCACCTGTTCTGACACCGAATTACAAGACCTCCGTGCTGCGCTCGCCGCAGAAGGCGCCGCTGCCGTTCGACAACACGCTGTCGGAGATTGCAGGCCCGGTCTTCGGTCACGCCATGCTCGGCAAACTCGACGCCGACCTGATCCACAATTTCGCCAGGCCCGGCGAGAGCGCGCTCGGCGAGCGCATCATCGTCCATGGCCGGGTGCTCGATGAACGCGGCGTTGGCGTACCCGGCGCGCTGCTCGAATTCTGGCAGGCCAATGCCGGCGGCCGCTACCGCCACAAGAAGGACGGCTATCTGGCGCCGCTCGACCCGAACTTTGGCGGCTGCGGGCGCGCCATAACAGGCGAGGATGGCGGCTACGCCTTTCGCACTGTCAAGCCCGGCCCCTATCCCTGGCCGAACGGGCCGAACGACTGGCGGCCCTCGCACATCCATTTCTCGGTCTTCGGCCACGGCTTTGCGCAGCGGCTGATCACGCAGATGTATTTCGAGGGTGATCCGCTGATCTGGCACTGCCCGATCGTGCGCGGCATCCCCGACAAGGCCGCCGTCGAAACGCTGATCGCCACGCTCGACATGCAGGCGACGATCCCCTTCGACGCGCGCGCCTACAAGTTCGACATCGTGCTGCGCGGGCGCCGCGCGTCGCTGTTCGAAAACAGGCTGGAGGGCAATTGATGGCCCAGTCGCTCGACCGGCTCAGGGAAAGCCCCTCGCAGACCGCCGGACCTTATGTTCATATCGGGCTGACGCCCAATTTCTGCGGCATCGGCGGCGTCTATGCGACCGACCTTGGTGCGACCATGGTCAACGACAAGACCAAGGGGGAGCGCATCGGCCTGCGCATCCGGGTGCTCGACGGTACCGGCACGCCGCTCAAGGATGCGCTGATCGAGATCTGGCAGGCAGATGCGGATGGGCTCTACAATTCGCCGGCTGAACTGCGCGGCGCGGCCGATCCGAACTTTTTCGGCTGGGGCCGTTGCCCGACCGACATGGACACCGGTCTGTGCACGTTCGAGACGATCAAGCCGGGCCGCGTGCCGTTCAGGGACGGAAGCCTGATGGCCCCGCACATCACCCTCTGGATCGTCGCGCGCGGCATCAATCTCGGCCTGCACACACGGCTGTATTTTTCCGATGAGGAAAAGGCCAATGCCGGGGATGCGATCCTGGCGCGCATCGAGCACCGCGTCCGCGTGCCGACGCTGATCGCCGAGCGCAACGGCGATATTTATGTTTTCGACATCCATCTCCAGCGGGAGAAGGAAACGGTCTTCTTCGACAGCTGATGGTCAGGAGGAGCAGGATATGACCGTATCGCCCTTCGACCATCCACTGCTCTCCGCTCTTCTCGGCGACGAGGAGGCGAACCGGCATTTTTCCATCGAGGCGGAAATCGAGGCGATGCTTGCCTTCGAGCGGGCGCTGGCGCAAGCGGAAGCTGAAAACGGGATTATCACCAAGGATGATGCCGCCGCGATCGTGGCCGCACTTGCCACATTCCGGCCCGACACCGCCTTGCTGCGGGCTGCCGTCGCCAAAGACGGCGTCATTGTGCCGGAACTGGTACGCCAGATCAGGGCGGCGGTCGGCGAACCGCATGGCGACAAAGTGCATCTCGGCGCAACCAGCCACGATGTCATCGATACCGGCCTGGTGTTTCGGCTGAAGTCCATCGTCGAGCATCTCGGCCTGCTCCTGACCGAGACCATTATACGGCTCGTCTCGCTCGAAGAGCGGTTTGGCGGCAGGGCGCTGACGGGAATGACGCGCATGCAGCCAGCCATTCCGATCAAAGCGGCCGACCGCGTCAGGACGTGGCGGGCGCCACTGCAACGGCATCAGGAAAGATTGTCGGAACAGTCGAGGCGTCTGCTGGTGGTGCAGTTCGGCGGTGCCGCCGGCACGCTGGAAAAGCTAGGCGACAAAGGTCCGGCGGTGCGCGCAGCACTGGCCGCAAAGCTCGGCCTTGGCGACGCCCCGCATTGGCAGAACCAGCGTGACGCACTCGCCGATTTCGCCGGCCTGATGTCGCTGCTATCAGGCAGCCTCGGCAAATTCGGCCAGGACATCGCGCTGATGGCGCAAGGTGGAACCGAGATCGAGCTTTCCGGCGGCGGCGGCTCTTCGGCCATGCCGCACAAGCAGAACCCGGTGAAGGCCGAAGCGCTGGTGGCGCTTGCCCGCTTCAACGCCACGCAGCTTGCGGGCATGCATCACGCGCTCGTGCATGAGCAGGAGCGCTCGGGCGCTGCCTGGACGCTGGAATGGCTATTGCTGCCGCAAATGGTCATCGCGACGGCCGCGTCGCTCCGCCTTGCCGCTGAGCTGGCCGCACAGGTCGAAAGTCTCGGCCACTGATGCGCACGCAAATCGTCATCGTCGGGTCCGGACCGTCCGGCCTGCTGCTTGGGCAGCTTCTGGCCGGCATCGGCGTCGAGACGGTCATTCTGGAACGCGCGAGCCGCGAGCACGTGCTTGGCCGAGTGCGGGCAGGGGTGCTCGAACAGGGCACCGTCGAATTGCTGGAACAGGCCGGCGCGGCGGCAAGGCTGCACGCGGAAGGACTGCCGCATTCCGGCATCTCGCTCGCCTTCGACGGACGCCTGCACCGCATCGACCTCGAGGCACTGACCGGCGGCAGGCATGTCACCGTCTATGGCCAGACCGAGGTGACGCACGATTTGATGGACAAGCGCGATGCGGACGGACTGACCACGATCTACGAGGCGGCAAATGTCGCGTTGCACGATTTCGACGGCGCCGCACCTTTCGCGACCTATGACAAGGACGGGGTCACGCATCGCATCGATTGCGACTTCATTGCCGGCTGTGACGGCTATCACGGCGTCAGCCGCAAATCGGTGCCCGAGCGTGCGCTGAAAATCTTCGAGCGGCAGTATCCGTTCGGCTGGCTCGGCGTGCTGGCCGAAGTGCCGCCGGCCGATCACGAACTGGTCTACGCCAATCATGAAAGGGGTTTTGCCCTGTGCTCGATGCGCTCGACGCACCGCAGCCGCTATTATGTGCAGTGTCCGCAGGACGATCGCGTCGAAGCCTGGCCGGACGAGCGCTTCTGGGACGAGCTGCGCCGCCGCTTGCCCGAGCAGACGGCGGCAAGCGTCGTCACCGGCCCATCCTTCGAGAAATCGATCGCGCCGCTGCGCTCCTTCGTTGCCGAGCCGATGCGCTTCGGCCGGCTGTTCCTGGTCGGCGACGCCGCCCACATCGTGCCGCCGACCGGCGCCAAGGGTCTGAACCTCGCTGCCAGCGACGTGCGCTATCTCTTCTCGGGTTTGTGCGACTTCTATCGCGACAAATCCGCGGCTGGCATCGACTGCTATTCGCAAAAGGCGCTGGCGCGGGTCTGGAAGGCGGTTCGCTTTTCCTGGTGGATGACGACGATGCTGCATTGTTTTCCCGACACCGCCGAGTTCGGCCAGCGCATCCAGGAGGCCGAGCTCGACTATCTCGTGCAGTCGCGTGCCGCATCGACCGCGCTCGCGGAAAACTATGTCGGCCTGCCCTATTGAGGGCTGCGGATCATCCGGCGCCTTGCTGCCTGGCAAAATCCAAAAGCATCGGGCGCTGCCCCTTGAGGATTTTCACCTCGGCCTCGGGCAAGGTGAACCAGCCCGCTCTGTCGACCTCCGGGAACTCCTTCAGGGATCCCGACCTTGGCGGCCATTCCATGGTGAAAATGTTGCTCTTGATGGCGGCCACGTCGATGTCGATGGTCGCCTCGACAGACCAGGCCGAGACGATCTTGCCGCCGGGTTGTTTGTAGTCGCCGAGCCGCGCGAAGGGACCATCAACCTTGACGCCGAGCTCTTCCTCGGTCTCGCGTTGCGCTGCCGTCAACTCATCCTCGTCCTCGCCGACGAGACCCTTCGGCATCGACCAGGCGCCATCGTCCTTCTTCGCCCAGAACGGCCCGCCCGGGTGAACCAGCAACACCCTGAGATCGCCATCGCTGCGGCGATAGATCAGCAATCCCGCACTGCGTTTTGCCATTTTTGTACGTCCATTTGCGAAGCCGGCAGCCTGCTGATGGTCCTTGAATCGTTGATGCGAACCTTGCACTAGGGGATTGCGACGCTATGTCAGGCGCGTCTGCATTGCACCTCGGTCGCGAGTCCGGCAATCTGATACCATCGCTTATTTGGCGGCTCGAAGGCTAGGTGACGATGCAACTCGGTCTTATTGGCTACTATAGCGACTTCGTGGTGTATCCGCTGGTGATCGCCGTGCTGGCAGTGGCCGGGCTGCTCGAGGCTGGCGAAGAGAGTGCGCCAGGCTGGATCGGCACTGTCCTCGCCTGTCTCGGCCTCTGGACGCTGATCGAGTATGTGCTGCACAGGTTCGCTCTTCACCATATTCCTTACGTCAAGGACCTGCACGACCGTCACCATGTCGAGGAACGCAGTTCTGTGGGCACGCCAACCTGGCTCAGTCTCGGCGTGCATGCGCTGGTCGCGTTTGTGCCCGTTTGGGTGGTCTCAGATTTCGCCACCGCGAGCGCGGTGAGCTGCGGGTTGATGCTGGGATATCTGTGGTACATCAGCATCCACCACATGATCCATCACTGGCACCCGGCGCATCCGAGCTATCTCTATACGCTCAAGCGCCGTCATGCGGTGCATCACCACATCGACGAAACGGCCAATTTCGGTGTGACTTCGGCATTCTGGGATCGCGTTTTCGGCACGGCGCAGCTCTGAAGTCCTCAGTCCTCGCCGTTCAGCGCCTCTTTCCGCGACCGCCGGAAGTCTTGGCTCCGCGAGGCCCGCTCTGGACCGGCGTGTTGTTCTGGTTCTCGTCGGACAGTTTTCGCCAGCGGGCAAGGCGCTCCGGGTCGAGCGTCCCCGCCTTCAAGGCAGTCTGAACCGCGCAACCCGGCTCGTGCACATGCGTGCAGTCGCGGAACTTGCAGAGCGGTGCAAGCTCGGTGATTTCGGCAAACAGCGTGTCGATGCCGTAGCCGACATCGCTGACCTGCAGCGTCCGCATGCCCGGCGTGTCGATCACCCAGCCACCGCCGGCGATGGAATGCAGCGATCGCGACGTGGTGGTGTGGCGTCCCTTGGAATCGTGCTCGCGGATGCCCCCGGTCTGTTGCGGCGATTGCTGCGCCGATCCGGCCAGCGTGTTGACCAGCGTCGATTTGCCGACGCCGGAGGAGCCGATCAGCGCCACCGTCTGGCCGACACCGCACCAGGCAGCCAGGACGGTTGCCGCATCCGATGTGCGGGGGTTCAGCATCACCACCGGCAATCCACGCTGCAACGCCGCAGCTTGCTTCTGGTAGGTCTCGGCGTCTTCAGCGGTATCGGCCTTGGTCAGCAGGATCACCGGCGTCGTTCCGGCCTCGTTGGCCAGCGCCAGATAGCGCTCGAGCCGGGCGGGATTGAAGTCGGCATTGCACGAGGTGACGATGAACAGCGTATCGACATTGGCCGCGGCAAGCTGCGGCACCCTGCCGCCGCCCTGGGTGCGGCGTTCCAGCACCGTCTTGCGGGTCAGGCGGCGCTTCACAAGGTGTTCATGCCCATCGACCAGCACCCAGTCTCCGACGGCATAGTCACCGGTGTTTGCCTGCGCCGCCAGCGTCAGATCGACCGGCCCTGCCTGGGACAGGCCGGTCAGGCGATCGCGGTGGACGGTGGCGATCCGCGTCGGGACAAGATTGGCTTCGCCGGGCTCGAGCTGGTCGCCGAAAAATTCGGTCCAGCCCAGGCTGGCGAGCGATGGCGTGGAGTGATCCGTCACGGCTTTGACCACGGCGTCACGGACATTGGACGGTATCCCTGGCAGGGGGGGCGAACGGGGTGGGGTGATTTCCAAGCCGTGTATGGGCGGCATGGCGACATTTGGCAAGCAGGCCCGTAGCTGAGGGCTGAGCGGCAAGCTTCTGCAGCCCTTCGTCGAACTGACAATGAAGTCCATGACGCCATCAGTTTTGAAGCGTTAACAAATAATTTGACGCATGGAATATTTTTGCGTTCTATTGGGAACTGTGAAAATTGACTGAATAAGTTCCGTCAAGCATTGTCGCATCCGGTCAACGGCCGCATGACTGTGGGCGGGGCCGATCGTTGGCAGGGGATCAGGAATATATCGATGGCGGAGAAGACGCACCGCACGATGGACGACTTCGCCCAGGCATGCGGCGTGTCGCGCCCGACGCTGTCCAAATATTTCGACGATCCGGCGAGCGTGAAGCCAGCGACGCGGGCGCGCATCGAAGCCGCCCTGCGTTCCTCGGACTATCAGCCGAACCTTTTCGCCCGCAATCTCAACCGCAAGCGCACCCGCAACATCGGCATCGTCGTGCCGACGATCACCGATCCTTTCTACGCCGAGATGGTCAGCCGCATCGAATTTCGTTGCCGCGACGAAGGCTACTGGCCGATCGTCATTTCCTCGCATGGCTCGCCGAAGCTGGAGGCGGAGTCGGTCAGGACGCTGCTGTCGCTGAAGGTGGCCGGCGCGATCATCGCCCCGCTCGGCCTTGCCTCCGACCGCAGCGTCTTCGACAAGCTCGGGCAGGACATTCCGATCGTCTATTTCGACACCTATATCGAGGGCGATACGCCGTTCGTCGGCAACGACAACCGGCAGAGCGTGTCGACCATCGTCGACTATCTCTGTCGCTCGGGCGAACCGCCGGTCTATCTCGACATTCCGCATGTCAACCACAACTCCGGCGAACGCCAGGAGAGCTACATCGTCGCGATGGAGACCGCCGGCTTCAAGCCGGCCGTCATCGAGGCCGCGCGCGATTACACCTGGGACTTCGAACGCATCGGCTACGAGCAGACGGAAAAAATGCTGGAGGCCGGGACCTTGCCCGGCCGCACCATCCTGTGCGCCAACGATCGTCTCGCCTTTGGCGTAATGGCGGCCGCGTACTCGCGCGGCCTGAAGGTCGGCCGCAGGCCCGATTGCGATCTGCGCGTTGCCGCCCACGACGACCATCCGCTGAGCCGCTACACCTGTCCGGCGCTGACCACCATGGCGCAGGATTTCACCGCCATGGCCGGCCGCAGCGTCGAGATCCTGCTGGCCCTGCTGGACGAGGCCGATCCGCCGAAGCAGGGCATGGCGCGCACCGTCAAGCTCGGTGCCAACCTGGTGATGCGTCAGTCGGCCTAACCGGTCGACGTCGATCCCTCGAAGTGGCGCCAGGCCGTCACCCCCTCGACCACCGCTTGCCGGGCGGCGGGAATATGGCGTCCCATCGAGACGAAGCCATGGATCTGGCCCGGCCATTGCCGCAGGATCATAGGCACGCCCGCGGCCTGCAGGCGCGCCGCATAGGCTGCCCCTTCGTCGGCCAGGATGTCACAGCCCGCAAGCGCCACGAATGCTGGCGCGACGCCGGCAAGATCAGGCGCCAGCAAGGGCGAGACGCGCCAGTCCATGATATTGTCGGGCGTTCGCACATAATGGTCGCGGAACCATGCCATGGTCGTCGCGGTAAGGCCGAAGCCGTCGCCGAAACGCCGGTAGCTGTCCGATGTCTGCCGCGCGTCGGTGTTGGGATAGATCAGGATCTGCGTCGCAAGTGGTGGAGCGAGCCCATCGCGTGCGAGCAGCGCCAGCACTGCGGCAAGATTGCCGCCGGCGCTGTCGCCGGCAACACCAATGCGCACCTTGTCGATGCCCAGGTCGACGGCATTCTCGGCCATGAAGCGAAGTGTCGCCAGGCAATCCTCGAGCCCGGCGGGAAATTTGTGCTCCGGGGCCAGGCGATAGTCGGGGCAGACAATGACGGCGTTGCCGAGATTGGCCATCAGGCGGCAGATCTCGTCATGTGAATCGAGATTGCCGATGACCCAGCCGCCGCCATGCAGATAGAGCAGCGCCGGCGCCCCGCTCGGCAGTGCGTCGATGCCGCGATGGATGCGGACAGCGATGGGGCCGTTCGGCCCGTCGATCTGCTGTTCAAAGGTCGTCGCGACCGGCTCATGCTCACCTTGCAGCGTCGGGAACGAGGCGTTGTAGGCAGCTCGCGCCGCCGCCACGCTGCCGGTCTCGAATGGCTTGCCGCCGGCTGCACGAGCCATGTCGAGGACGCGCAGCGCATCCGGATCGAGCGTCATGATCATACCCTCAGGCCAGCAGATCGCTCGCCTCTTCCTCGGTCAGCAGGGCCGGCTGGACGACATCGCCCGCGATGGCGACCGAGCCCTGTGTTTCACCGGAGCGCAGGATAGCCTCCATGATCTCCAGCACATGCAGCGCCAGATTGCCGGAGGCGCGTGGCGTGTTGCCGGTCTGAAGCGAGCGCACCAGATCGGCGACGCCGAGCATGCGGTAATTGGCGCGATCGGGCGCCGCATAAGGCCAGTTGCGGGCGCCATAGAGTTCGCCTTCGCTGGCGAAATCCCTCCAGTCGGTGCCGCGTTTCGACAGCGACACGGTGCCGCCGAACGTGTCGGGGTCGGGCAGGCGCAGCGAGCCTTCCGTGCCGTGCAGTTCGATCGGATGGTTGGAGTGGCGAAAGACATCCCACGAGGCGCCGAAGGTGACGGTTG
The DNA here is from genome assembly GCF_003998745.1 of Mesorhizobium sp. M7A.F.Ca.US.014.04.1.1. Classification (NCBI taxonomy): domain Bacteria; kingdom Pseudomonadati; phylum Pseudomonadota; class Alphaproteobacteria; order Hyphomicrobiales; family Phyllobacteriaceae; genus Mesorhizobium; species Mesorhizobium sp. M7A.F.Ca.US.014.04.1.1. Next base: position 12,335 of record NZ_RZRW01000014.1, read on the forward strand.
CGCCGGAGCGGAACTCCAGCAGCGACAGCACATTGGTCGGCGTGCCGACCTTGAATGTGGTGTTCTTGAATGGCCCTTCGGCAGTGATCAGCCGCTCCTCCTGGCCGCGCGTCGCCATCGCCATGACGCGTTCGACCGGGCCGAGCAGATTGACCAGCATGGTCAGATAGTAGGGGCCCATGTCGAACACCGGGCCACCGCCTGGCTGGTAGTAGAACTGCGGGTTGGGGTGCCAGTGCTCCATGCCGCGGCCCATCATGAAGGCGGTGCCGGTGACCGGGCGGCCGATGGCGCCGTCATCCATCAGCCGGCGGGCGCGGCGTCCGGCTGCACCAAGGAAGGTGTCGGGCGCCGAGCCGAGCAGCAGCCCGCGCGACCGCGCCTCGTCGACCAGGCGCCGTCCATCGGCGGCCGAGGTGGCGAGCGGCTTTTCGGTGAAGACGTGCTTGCCGGCCGAAAGGGCGGCAAACGAAATGTCGAAATGCGCCGCCGGAATGGTCAGGTTGAGGACGAGATCGATCTCGGGGTCGGCCAGCAGTGCATCGACGCCGAGTGCCCGTATGCCATATTCCTTCGCCCGCAGCGCCGTCATGTCGGCCGAGATATCGGCGCAGGCGCGCAACTCGATGCCGCCGAAGAGAGCGGCATTGCGCAGATAGGTCATCGAGATATTGCCGCATCCGATGACGCCGATCCCGAGTTTCGTCGTTGATATCCCGTGCATTTTCGATCGTACCTCCCAACGCGGTCACCGTCTGCCGAATCCGCCCAGAAGTAACGGATCGCCTTCGCAAAGGGCTATACAACATTTTAAATATTGACGCGCGTAAAATTTTTATACAACATGCGAAAATGCTGGCGCGATATCGGGAGGCTGCCAGTCCTGGGAGGAGAAAATGACCGACATGAAAAAACGGCCGACCGCCGATGCGGATGCCGTGGGTCATGCGCGCATCGGATATTTCCGCCGCGGCCAGGGACCTCGACGGGGTCAGGCATAGATCACCTTGGCCCCTGTCCTATCAAGCTGGCTGCGTATTGGGCCGGACAGGCCATCGTCGGTGATCACGACATCGACGCTCGACAGCGAAAAGGCCTTGGAGGTTCCGCTGACGCCCCATTTGCTCGAATCCGCAAGGAGGACAACGCGCCGGGCCATGCGCACGAGGTTTCGCTTGGTTCGCGCCATGTCTTCGTTCACGTCGACCACATCCAGTGACGAGTCAATTGCATGCGCTCCAACAAAGACCTGATGCGCTACCAAGCCGCCGAGAGCCGTGTCGGCATCGGTGATCAGCGTGCTTACCGTATCCGGGTAGACCCGGCCGCCGATCATGTGAACGTCGAGCCCGGGCCGATGCATCAGATGCTGCACGATATTCATCGCCGTGGCCGCGACCACGACATTGCTGAGCGGCGGTAACAGCATGGCAACCTGCATCAATGTCGAGCCGCCATCGAAGATGACCGATTGGTTGTCCTCGAACAGGTCTATCGCTGCCCGGGCGATGCGTTTCTTTGCATCGAGGTTTGTTTGCATCCGCCGGGCGAACGCGGCCGTGGTCGAATCCGTGGTCCGGGTCACCGCGCCTCCGCGGGTCTTGGTCAGCAGTCCCTTGCGATCCAGTATCTCGAGGTCGGAGCGCACCGTGACTTCCGACACGCCAAAATCGTCTGACAGGTCCTTGATGCGAACCTGTCCGCTGCGTTGCACTTCACCCAGGATCGATTGGCGTCTCTGCTCTGACAACATTGGCCTGTCCTTGCCTCCATGCGCCAAGCGATCGCCCTGGCCTCGGTTCACTCTACCGAAAATAGGCGAATTCGAAAGCTTTCGAAAGATTGCATTTGTTATTTCTTTCGCAAACACTGGGTCCAGGATTTTGAAATCAATCAATTGGAGAGTTTTGGACTCATGAGCCTCGGAACCAAGGTGCGCCTGGCGCGCCTCTTCTCACATCCATCGGGGAATCTTTTTGGCGGCGCGGTCGACCACTTTGTCGGCTATGGCGACGTGCGCAAAGGAGGTCTTGCCGACCTGCCGGGTGCGCTTGCACGCGTCATGGTAGGCAAACCTGACTACGTCAGCATCCAGCCTGGCACCGCGCGCCATCTGTGGCCGCAATATGCGGGCAAGGCTTCCCTGGTGATCCAGGCCGGCTGCTTCACCCCAGACGATCGCATCAGTGAACTGATTGCAACGCCCGAGGATGCGGTGCGCGCCGGCGCCGATGCGTTGGCCGTGGCCATTCCGGTGCGCGGCGCGACCGAGGGAAAATACATACGCTGGCTGACCGATTCGGTGAACGCGGCGGCTCGTTACGGCATGCCGGTGGTAGCGCATATCTACCCTCGCGATTTCACCGACGGGGCAAAAATCGTCTTCACCCCCGACGAGATCGCCTATGCGGCACGCATCGGCTACGAGTCCGGCGTCGATGTGATCAAGATCGGGTACACGGGCGATTTCGAGTCGTTCCGAGAGACCGTTCGGACCTGCCCGGTGCCGGTTGTGATCGCTGGTGGTCCGAAGACCGACACGCTGCTCGGCGCCCTTCAACAGACGGCGGACGCCATCCGTGCAGGCGCGCGCGGTGCCGTGGTGGGCCGCAATCTCTGGGGGCACGGCGATCCGGAAAAGGCAGCGATCGCCTTTCGGGGCGTCATCCATGACGGCCTTTCGGCGCAAGACGCCTTGGCGAAGGCGGGTGCCTGAACGATGCCCGCCGTCCCTTCAATCCTCGGCTTCGGAGCTATTGCGATCGACGACATCGTCTATGTCGATCAGCCGTTGTCGGCGGGCAAGGGGAAGGTTTTGCAAAGTGCCCGAGCTTTCGGGGGAAACGTCGCGACGGCACTTGCCGCCGTCGCGCGGCTCGGCGGAAGCGCCGGGTTCGTCGGATGGCTGGGCAGTGCCGCCGACGACGCCGTGTTGTGCGATCTCGTTGCGAGCGGCGTTGAAACCGCGTTCGCGCCGCGCCACCCGCACGCGCGCCCGGTGCGCTCGCGGATCACCGTCGGTTCGGATGGGGAGCGGTTCATCGCGTATGACGACGAAGCGATGCTGGGCACCGCGCCGGACTTTCCGGACGAGGTTCTCAGCCGCGCGACTGTCCTGATCGTCGACAGTTACGGGATCGGGTCGCTGGATGTCGTGGCTCGGGCTCGCGATCTCGGCCTTGCGATCCTCGGCGATGTCGAATGGAGCCACGGCCCGGCCACCGAGAGACTGATCGGGCTCTGCGACCATCTCATTCTTCCGCTGGGCTTTGCGCGGACCGCCACCGGCCGCCACTCGCCGGCCGAGATACTCGATGCATTGTGGTTGCCGTCGCGGTCCGCCGTGGTTCTGACGGATGGCGGCAGAGGCGTCTTCTATCGCGGACGCGACGAGACAGGGCTCTGGCACCTGCCTCCGCAACGGGTTGCCGTCGTCGACTCGACCGGCGCCGGTGACTGCTTTCATGGCGCCTATGCCCTTGCATTGACGCGCGGGGCCGACACCGCAGGCCGGGTCGCATTCGCGGCCGCGGCGGCGGCCCTTTCGATAACGGGGCGGGGCGGGCGCGAGGCGCTTCCGACCGACGACCAGGTCAAGGAACTCCTGGCATCGACGAACGCGCCGTCGGCAGTCGAACTGAAATATGCGCGGCTTGATACCGGAACATAGCCCGAACTATCCGAGGAAAAATTTCGCAGGTGAACGTAAGCCGAGGACAATCATAAAAATCAGTGGCTTAGACTTGTGGAGGGAGGAATATGGCAGAAGTCGTTCTTGAGAATATCTGCAAGACATACGGGAACAATTTTCACGCAATCGACCAATTGAACCTGTCGGTCAAGGACGGCGAGTTCTTGATTCTCGTCGGGCCGTCCGGCTGTGGCAAATCCACCGCGTTGCGGATGATCGCGGGATTGGAGGACGTCACCAGCGGCAGCCTTCGGATCGGCGGGGTCGACGTCGTCGACATGCCGCCCAAGGACCGCGACATTGCGATGGTCTTCCAGAGCTACGCTCTCTACCCGCATATGACCGTGTTCGAAAACATTGGCTTTTCGATGCGGCTGGCAGGCAAGCCGAAGGCCGAGCGCAAAAAGCGCGTGGACGAGATCGCCAAAACCCTTCAACTGACGTCTCTGCTGGACAGCAAACCCGCGAACCTTTCAGGCGGACAGCGTCAAAGGGTTGCCATGGGCCGCGCCATGGTGCGCGAGCCGGCAGCCTTTCTCATGGACGAACCCCTTTCCAATCTGGACGCGAAACTGCGTGTTCAAATGCGCGCCGAAATCACCAGTCTGCAAAAGCAGCTCGGCGTAACGACCATATATGTGACCCACGACCAAACCGAAGCCATGACGATGGGCGACAGGGTCGCGGTGTTGAAAGGCGGCGTGCTGCAGCAGGTCGACGCACCCAAGAGGCTCTATGAATCGCCGGTGAACGCTTTCGTTGCTGGCTTCATCGGGTCTCCTTCGATGAATCTTTTCGAGGCAACCCTGACGGGCGACGAACTGATGTCCGGCGCCTTGGCCATCCGGCTGCAGGATGCAGCCTTCGTGCGCAGGCCGGGCTTGAGGTCGTATGCGGGGCGCAAGGTCGTGTTCGGGATACGACCGGAGGATCTCTATGACAGCAGTCTCGAATCCGGCCGCAAGTATCAGACGATACCGGCAAAGGTGACCTCGATCGAAGAACTCGGATCCGAACAAATCGTCCATCTCAACATCGACGCGGTCCGGGTGGACTCCGGCGACCCTGACGCGGTGCAGGATTTCGGCCTGGCGTCGAATGCGGTGGCGAAATTCGAACCGGTCAGCACAGTCCGCTCCGGCTCGGAAATCAGCTTGGCCCTGGATGATGCCAAGCTCCATTTCTTCGACCCCGAGACGCATCTGGCAATCTGAATATCAGCGATAAGACCCGCGGGCGAGGGTGAGGCGCCTGCGTAAGAAGACTTCTGAATAATCAGACGATCGGCCGCATTGTGCGGGCGAATATAAAGAAGGAGGAGAAAATGACGTTTCGTATTAAATCCGCGATGCTGAAAATAGCCGCGGCCGCATGGTTGCTTGGCGCAACCGGCGCCATGGCGGATACGACGCTGGAATTCACCCAATGGTGGGAGCCCGAATTGCCGGCTGGCTCGCTCAGGTCAATTATGGACGAGTTCGAGGCGGCAAACCCCGGAATCAAGGTGACGCTGGTCAGCGGCCCCTACGCCACCACGCGAGACCAGATCTCGGTTGGTGCTGCAACCGGAACGCTCAGCGACGTCGTCGGTCTCGACGGCGCCTGGGTGAACAATCTGAATGCGCAGGGCGCACTCGCCGACATGAATCCGATGATGGATGCGAGCGGTTTCGACAAGAGCCAGGTCGCGGATATCATCAAGGTGGACGGCAAGGCCGTGATGTTTCCCGTGGCTTCGTTCGTCTATCCGGTCTTCGTGAATTTGGACCTCGCCGCCAAGGCGGGCGTGACCAAGCTGCCGTCGACCCGTGCGGAGTTTCTCGAAGCCGCCAAGAAGATGACGCACGCCGACCAGAACCAGTATGGCTGGGTGCTGCCCCTGTCGCTGCAAACGCCATCCGGCGTCCAGAACGACATGATGTCGTGGGTTTGGGCTTCGGGCCAGTCGATGATGGCGAGCGGCAAGCCGGACCTTGAGGGCAAACCGGTGGTGGATATGCTCACTTTCGTCAAATCACTCAATGACGCCGGCACCATCTCGCCCGGCATCGCCACCAAGACCGAGCAGGAAAAGGTCGAGGAGTTCGTCAACAACCGCGTCGGGATGATGATCGACTCGCTCGCGCATGTGAACCTCATCCGCAAGCGCAATCCCAAGCTGAACTTCGACCTCATCCCGGTCCCTGTCGTGGAAAACTATACCGGCAAGCGCGGCCTTCCCTATGCCTCCTGGGGCATCGGCATCTCTGCGGCTTCGAAACATCAGGAAGAGGCCTGGAAACTCGTCCAATATCTGATGAGTGAAAAGGTCAACGCCAAGCTCGTGTCGCTTGCAAACGCCTTCCCGGGCAACGTCAACGCCAAGCCCGATTTCGTGACCTCGGACAAGGCTTTCGGCAAGGCTTTTGAAATCTTCAAGACCGGTCATCTCGCCAATGAGTTCACGGGCCTGCCGGTGGCTGAAGACCTGATGACCCAGTTCGACGTGCAAGCCCAGAAGATGCTCGCCGGCGAGCAGTCTCCGGAACAAGCCGCCGCCGCCGCTCAGAAGGGCTGGATGGCGAAATTCTGATCGGCCTGTTCCCGTTTGCTGTCTTCGACCGGGTGACCTGACTTCGGGCAGGCCACCCGGCAACAACGGATCGGCATTCTGAGTGGACTTGTTTTCGAAAGCTTACCTTCCCTTGAAGGCGTATCCCAAGGTTGGCACATGACCCGGCAAAAGCGCTCCCACCACAAGCTCAAACGAGCGGTCGCACCCTACCTCTATCTGTCGCCCGCGCTGCTCATAGTCGGGCTCCTGATGCTGCTGCCGATGGTGACGGTGATTGCCTACTCGTTCCAGAACAGCGCGGTGCTGCGTCGTGACCCATCCTTTGCCGGACTGAAGCACTACCAGGCGATCTTCGACGACCCCGTGTTCTGGGCTTCGCTGTGGCACACGCTCTACTTCACATGCATGAGTGTCATTTTCCACATGACCATCGGCATGGTCTTCGCGCTCATGCTGAACAGCGACCGCATCAATCCGACGCTGCGCAATATTCTGCGTGTGCTCTACATACTGCCCTGGCTGTTCACCGCGGTGATCATCGCCGTGATCTGGCGCCTCCTGCTTGAGCCGAACGGTGTCGTGAACAGTATTCTCATGCAAATCGGCATCATCGGTTCCAAGGTCGAATGGTTTTCCTCGCCTGAGACCGCGCTGCATGCAGTCACTTTTGCCAATATCTGGGCGGGCTACCCGCTCTTCATGGTCAGTTTGCTCGCGGGTTTGCAGGGCATTCCCAAGGATTTCTACGAGGCCGCCGATATCGACGGGGCGAAAGCCTACCAGAAGCTGATCTTCATCACCATTCCGCAGCTGATGCCGATCATCATCAGCATCTCGCTGCTCGACTTCATCTGGACCATGCAGGTCTTCCCGCTAATCTGGATAACGACGGGCGGTGGCCCGATCTACTCGACCGAGGTCCTCAGCACCTACACGTACAAGCTGGCATTTTCGAGCTACAACCTGTCGCAGGCTTCGGCCAGCGCCGTGGTCATCCTGCTGATCTCTCTCGGCCTGACGCTGTTCTATATTCGCTATCAAAAGGCTCGGTAATCACCATGAGGAAAAGGCACACGCCGAAAGACAGGCTGATCACCGTGGCGCTCCATGTAGCGCTTGCAGCAGGGCTCTTTTTCGCGGCATTCCCGATCTACTGGATGCTGAGCAGCTCGTTCAAATCGAATACCGAAATCTTTGCCCTGCCGCCAACCATCCTGCCAAAGGCGTTCACGCTGGAAGCGTATGCAGCCATCCTTGGCGACCCGGTAAAGCTGCGCTTCTTCTTCAACAGCTATTTCGTGGCGGGAGCGGTGACCGTGCTGACGGTGCTGATCGCCTTGCTGGCGGCCTACGGGTTCAGCCGCTTCAATTTCCGCGGCAAGGGCAGCCTGAACACAATCATCATCAGCACGCAGACGATTCCGCCGATCACACTTTTGATCCCCTTCTTCGGGCTTGTCGTCTCATACGGTATCTTCGACACCTATGTCGCACTGATCCTGACCTACCTGGTGTTTACGCTGCCCTACGCGATCCTGCTGATGACGGGATATCTGAACACCTTGCCCCGCGATCTCGATGAAGCCGTGGCTGTCGACGGCGGCAGCAGCTGGACCGCGCTTTGGCGGGTGATTGTCCCGATTTCACTGCCTGGTATCGTGGCGACGTCGGTCTACACCTTCCTGTTGTGCTGGAACGAATTTCTCTTTGCGCTGACGCTGACGAAGTCGACGTCCATGCGCACGGTCCCGATCGGCATCCAGCTGTTGATGGGGCAGCATGCCTTCGAATGGAACCAGATGATGGCGATGAGCGTGCTCGGCTCGCTACCGCTCTTGCTCATCTACCTCGTTGCCCAGAGATACTTCCTCGCCGGCATGACCGCGGGCTCGGTCAAGTAGGATGTTCATCCCACGGCGACGCAGGGTGGCATCAATCAATAAGCGGTATCAAGGATTGAAAGGATGAACGTGAAAGACCTCAAAGTCGGCTGCCAGACCTTCACCTGGGAAATGCTGGGAGACCGGTTCACCGGCGGCCCCGACGATCTGCTGAGGGCGATCTCTGACGGTGGCTATGCCGGCATCGAGATCACCGACACCATGATCGGACATTATGGCAACAAGCCGGAGGAGTTCGCCGCCGCGCTGAAGGCGTGGGGGCTGACGCTGGTTTCCTTCGCCTTTGGCTCGCACAGCGGTTTTACGTCGAAGGAGGAGATCGGCGCCGACCTCGAAACCGCCAAACGCTGGATCGATTTCGCCGCCGCCTTCCCGAATGCGCTGGTGTCGATGGGCTCGGCCACGGTGGTGTCCGACGGCCCGCGCGACGAGAAGTTCGCCATCGCGGCCGAGGTCTACAACCAGGCCGGCGAGCTTGGCCGCAGGGACGGTGTTCAGGTCGCGGTGCATCCCAGCTCGCACCACAACACGCTGCTGTTCGACCGCGCCGATTACGACGCGATCTTTGCCTTGCTCGACCCCGACCTGGTCGGCTGGGTACCGGATACCGGCCATATACTGCGCGGCCACAAGGACATGTCCGATACGCTGCGCACCTACCGCGACCGCATCCGCTACATCCACCTCAAGGACGTCGATGCCAACGGCAGCTGGGCCATGCTCGGCAAGGGCGTCTGCGACACGCCGGCGGTGATCGAGATCGCCAACACCGCACCGCGCTTCAACGGCTGGCTGGCGCTGGACGAAGAATCCGAAACGGCCGCCGCCGATCCCGCCGGCGCGGTAAAAACCAACCGCCAGACAATGCGCAGCTTGGGCGCCTGAAGAACGAGACGATGATCAAGAAACAGGACAGACGCCTCAGGGTCGGTGTGCTCGGCTGCGGCCCCATCGCGCAGTTCGCGCATCTGCAATCCTGCGTGAAGGCTGGGAATGCCGACCTCTACGCCATCTGCGACGCGGCACCCGATCTGCTCGCCCGCATGGGCGCCACCTACGAGCCGCAAAAGATGTATGCCGACTACGACGCCATGCTCGCCGATCCCGAACTGGAAGCGGTGATCGTCGCCACGTCGGACGCCTATCACGTGCCGATGTCGATCAAGGCGCTCGATGCGGGAAAGCATGTCCTGTGCGAAAAGCCGATCGGCACCTCGGTGGAGGAAGGCGAGGCGCTGGCCCAGGCGGTCAGGCGCTCGGGCAAGGTGCTGCAGGTCGGGCATATGAAGCGCTTCGACCCGGCGCTGGAGGCCGCGCACGACTTCGTCCGCGACGAGATCGGCGAGGTGCTGGCGCTGAAGGCCTGGTACTGCGATTCCACCCATCGCTACACCAACACCGATGCCATTCAGCCGCTGCCGGTCACCAGCAAGCTGGCGAAGAAGCCGACCGGCAATCCCAAGGCTGATCTCAGGCAATATTTCATGCTGGCGCACGGCTCGCATCTCGTCGATACGGCGCGTTTCCTGTGCGGCGATATCGTTGCCGTGCGCGCCCGCCTCAATGAGAAATTCGGCGCCTATTGCTGGTTCGTCGAGACCGAGTTCGCCAGCGGCGCGCTCGGGCATCTCGACCTGACCGTTGCCGTGCGCATGGACTGGCACGAAGGTTTTCAGCTCTATGGCGAGAACGGCCCCGTCATCGCGAAAACCTTCAACCCCTGGTACTTCCGCGCCAGCGAGGTCGAGATATTTCACGAGAAGACCGCCACCGCCCACAAGCCGCTCGGCGCCGACGGCCACTTCTTCCGCCGCCAACTGGAAGGCCTAGCGGATACAGTCCTGAACGGCACGCCGATGCGCGGCGCCAATGTCGAGGACGGTATCGCCTCGATCCGCGCCATGGTCGCCATCGCGCGTTCGGTCGAGACAGGTGAACGGGTCGAACTCGCCTCGGTTTCGGGAGCGGTCTGATGCGTCTCGGCATTTTCGCCAAGACATTTGCCGGCACAGAGCCGGCTGCCGTGCTGACGGCGGTTAAGCAGGCTGGCTATGAGACGACGCAGTTCAATCTCGCCTGCGCCGGCCTGCCGTCGATGCCGGATGTCGTGCCGGCAGATGCCATCGCTTCCGTCCGTGCCGCAGTGCGATCGTCAGGCGTTTCGCTGGCCGCGCTGTCGGGCACCTACAACATGGCGCATCCCGACAAGGCTGTGCGCGACGATGGTCTTCGCCGTCTTGCCGTCGTCATCGAGGCGGCGGCGGCCCTCGGTATTCCGCTGGTCACGCTCTGCACCGGCTCGCGCAATGCCGCCGATCAATGGGCGTATCATCCCGACAATAGCACGCCGGCCGCTTGGTCCGACATGGCCGCCGAGATGGAGAAAGCGCTGGCGCTTGCCGAAGACGCCGGCGTCGATCTCGGCATCGAGCCCGAGCAGGCCAACATCGTTACCTCGGCCAGGGACGCGACCAGGCTGATCGCCGAAATGGGATCGAAGCATCTGAAGATCGTGCTCGATCCGGCGAACCTGTTCGAGCACGCGACGCCACACGAAGCGCGCGCCATCGTCGCCGCCGCGATCGACGAGGCTGCCGGCCATATCGCCATGGCGCACGCCAAGGATCGCTCTGGTGACGGCCGCTTTGCCACCGCCGGACAAGGCATCGTCGATTTTCCGCATTTTGTTTCACGGCTGAAGGCAGCGGGCTTCGACGGATCGCTCGTCACCCACGGGCTGTCCGCCGATGAAGCCCCCGGCGTCGCAGCCTTTCTGCGGGGACTCCTCTGATGGGCGCCGCGCCGGCGATCCTGCTTCGCGACGATGCATCGCTTCGTGTCTTCGACACGGGGCAGGGCAGGCCTCCCGTCGTCTTCCAGCACGGCCTCGGCGGTGATGCGGCACAAGTAGCGCAGAACTTTCCCGATGGTCCTTCATACCGCCGACTGACCGTCGAATGTCGCGCTCAGGGCGGCTCCGGCGCCGGCAGCAAGCGTCCTTTTTCGATCGAGATGTTCGCCGACGACGTGTTGGCTGCCGCCGATGCCGCCGGCCTCGACCGTTTCGTCGCCGGCGGCATCTCGATGGGCGCGGCAATCGCCTTGCGGCTTGCGGCCCGGCACCCGGATAGGGTCACAGGTCTCGTGCTTGTTCGCCCTGCCTGGGCTTTCGACGCGGCATCGCAAAACATGCGCCCTTACGTGGAAGTGGCGGAGCTCATCCGCGGCCGTCCGCTGGATGACGCGCGCGATGCGTTTGCGGCCTCCGCCACGGCGGCTCGCTTTCGCATCGAGGCGCCGGACAATCTTGCTTCCCTGCTCGGCTTTTTCGCGCGCGCCAATGCGAATGTTTTCGCCGAGGTGATGCGAGCGATCGCAAACGATGGGCCCGGCGTGACGCGGGCAGCGGCCGCCGGCCTCGCGCTCCCGACACTCGTCATCGGCAGCGGCATCGATCTCGTCCATCCGCTGGCCACCGCGCGCAGCCTTGCAGACACCATCCCCAATGCCGCCTTTGTCGAGGTGACGCCGAAGGCCACCGACAAGGAGCGCCATTTCGCCGAAATCCGCGCCGCCATCGGCAGCTTTCTCAACACAAATTTTGACAAGCAGGACCAATCATGATCTCGAAATCTCTCTCCGGCCCGGCCGCCATCGCCGAACTGCCACGCGATCGCATGATCGCCGAATTCTCGCTCTGGTCTGCCAATCTTGCCAATTTCGAGAACGACTTGAAGCGCATCGAACCCTATGTCGATCTTCATCATATCGATGTGGCGGACGGTCATTTCGCCCCGTCCTTCCTGTTCTTCCCCGACCTCGTTGCCCGCATCGCCGGGCTGACGGCCAAGCCCATCCATGTCCACCTGATGGTCGATGAAGCAATCGTCGAGGCGCAGACGCGCCAGTTCATCGAAGCCGGCGCCGACATGATCAGCGTCCATGCCGAGAATGGCGAAGCGGGATTGCGCGCCGTGCGGCTGGCGCGGGAGCTCGGCGCCGAGGCGGGCGTCGTGCTCAGGCTGGAGACGCCTGTGGAAGCGGTGACGGCCTTCGTCCCGGAAGTCGCCTTCGTAACGCTTCTTGGAACCGCAATCGGCGTCAAGGGACAGAGCCTGTCGGACAAGGCCTGCGACAGGCTGGGCGCTACCCGCGCCATCCTGAGAAAGGCCGGCCGCGAGGCGCAAGTGGTTCTGGCGGCCGACGGCGGCATCCGCCACGAGACCGTGCCGTTGCTGCGTGCCGCCGGGGCCGAAACCGTGGTTCTCGGTTCGCTCGCCTTCGGTGACAAGGACCTCGCCGGCCGCATCGGCTGGCTGCACGGCTTGAAGGTCGCGGCATGACAACGGAAGCCGCCCTTGCGATCGATCTTGGCGGGACGGAGCTTCGCGCCGCCCTGGTCGACCGTGAGGGCAAGATCCTGGCATTCGCAGCGGTGCCGACGCAGGCGCAGGCCGGTCCAGACGTGGTGATCGGCCAGATCGAGGCGCTGGCGGCGACCGTCCATGCCGAAGCCCCGGCACTGTCGGTCGTCGGCGTCGGTGTCGGTGCGCCGGGACCGCTTGATCCGCTGGCCGGCATCGCCGTCGGCCCGCCGACACTCACCGGCTGGCTGGATGTGCCGCTTGCCGACATCCTCGAGCGGCGGCTCGGCCTGCCGGTCCGTCTGGAGAACGACGCCAATGCCGCGGCGCTCGGCGAATGGCGCTTCGGCGCCGGCCATGGCGCTCGCTCGCTGGTCTTTGTCACGGTGTCGACCGGCATCGGCGGCGGTGTCGTCGTCGATGGGCGCATCCTGCATGGCCGCCGTGGCCTTGCCGCCGAGATCGGTCACATGACCATCACCAATGAGGGCGAGCGTTGCGTGTGCGGCGTTATCGGCTGCTTCGAGGCCATCGCTTCGGGAACCGCGCTCGGCCGCCGCGCCACCGCCGCCACGGCCGCCGGCGACGGCTCGGCCTTGCGGCGCCTGTCAGCGGATGCGGAGGTGACCGGCCGCCATGTCGTCGAGGCGGCACGGCTGCGCGACGATCTTGCC
>NZ_RZRW01001399.1:0-540 GCF_003998745.1 Mesorhizobium sp. M7A.F.Ca.US.014.04.1.1
CAGCTCGAGATGGCCCGCGCGCTCGGCACGCATCACAGCGCCGTCGCCTGCGGGGAAGGCGATATCGCCGCCGTCTTCCCCGACGTAATCCGTTTCACGGAGCGGCCGATCCTGCGCACTGCCCCTGCCCCGCTCTACAAGCTCTCGAGCCTCGTGCGAGAGGCCGGTTTGAAAGTGGTGCTGACGGGCGAAGGCGCCGACGAAGTCTTTGCCGGCTACGATATTTTCAAGGAGGCCAGGGTTCGGCGCTTTTGCGGGAGACAGTCCGGCTCCCGCATCCGGCCGCATCTGTTCCGCAAGCTCTACCCCTATCTTCCGGGCCTGAGGCAGCAATCGGCCGAGTACCTGTTCTCCTTCTTCGGGGCTAGCGGCGCGACGCTTGACGATCCGCTGTTCTCCCATCGGCCGAGGTTCGACGGCACGGCTGCGACGAAGCTGTTCTACTCGGGCGATCTGCGTGCCACATTGTCCGGATATGACGCCGCCGAGGAGCTCGCCGCGCGGCTGCCCGAGGCGTTCGCCCGCTGGCATCCCTTGCAC
>NZ_RZRW01001400.1:0-539 GCF_003998745.1 Mesorhizobium sp. M7A.F.Ca.US.014.04.1.1
ATCTTGTAGAGATATTTCGGCATCTTGTAGCCGAGCTGGCGCTCGACGCGAACCCGCAGCGGCGCGCCGTTCTCGACCGGCAGCGGCTTGCCGTTCAGGCCGTAGGCGAGGATCGTCTGCGGGTGACGGGCATCGATGAGGTCGATGGTGCCGTAATATTTGATGTCGCCCGACAGGCTGCGGTCGATCGTGTCGAGGCAATGGAACATGACATAGCGCGCCTGCGGTTTGACCACCGCCTGGTCCAGCACCAGCGACAGCGGCGTGCCGGTCCATTTGGCTATGCAGCTCCAGCCTTCGACGCAGTCATGGCGGGTGATCTGGGTGCGGCTTGGCATGTTCTGGAGCTGCTCGCGGCTGAGCGACAGCGGCTTTTCGACAAGACCCGTCACTTCCAGACGCCAGTCGGCGAAATTGTTGGCGAGCAGGCCCTTGTAGACGTCGTCATCGGGAGCGGTGACGCCGTTCGGCCGCTGCGGCTGGCGGATGTCGGCCTCGGTGAATTCCGGCGCCAGCGCATCGCGTCCAGCGAGCAGGCG
>NZ_RZRW01001401.1:0-538 GCF_003998745.1 Mesorhizobium sp. M7A.F.Ca.US.014.04.1.1
CGCTGATGAAGGACGCGATCTGCGACGCTTCGACGTCGATTTCGATCTACCGGATCACCTTACCCCGGAGTTTCCACCTCCAATATTTCTGACCACGCACCCGGAGCTTGGAGATGTGTCGCGAGGGGATCTGCTGACGATACGCAACTTCTACGAATACATGAACGGCATCATCACGCCCGTGCAGATGGAAGGACTTCGTCTGCTGCTGACGCCATTTCCGCAGGAGGAATTCAACCAGACCGAGGACAGGAAGGTAGCGATGCAAAGCACGGGTGTCGCTTGCCTCGATTGCCATTCCAATTTCCACACCAACGGGGCGTTTCACCTCACCCCGGACGTGCGGCCGCAAGCCGAGCGCTTCCGGCTCGACACAACCAGCCTGCGCGGCTTGTTCAACCAGCAGATCCACGGATCCAAGCGCTCGCTGCGTTCCGTGGAAGACTTTACGGAGTTCGAACAGCGCACCGCCTATTTCAACGGCGATCACGTGAGCGCCACCCGCAAGGGCGTGAACCTGCCGGATCGGCCCAACCAG
>NZ_RZRW01001402.1:0-535 GCF_003998745.1 Mesorhizobium sp. M7A.F.Ca.US.014.04.1.1
AGGTGCTGCACCGCCACGTCGGGACCGCCGATCATCAGGCAGTAGCCACGCTGGCGCCGGGCGCCGATGCCGGCTCCAATCCGTCCAGGGATGCCGGGACCGCGCCCTTCGGCTACCTGCATTGCGGACCGAGCGGCGCCGGCCACTTCGTCAAGATGGTGCACAACGGCATCGAGTATGGCGTCATGGCCGCCTATGCCGAAGGCATGAACATCCTGAAATCGGCCAATGCAGGCAAGCGGCAACGGACGGCGGACGCCGAGACCAGCCCGCTGGAAAACCCGCAATACTATCAGTTCGACATCGACCTTCCCCAGGTGGCCGAGGTCTGGCGGCATGGCAGCGTTATCGGCTCCTGGCTGCTTGACCTGACGGCCGGCGCCTTGAAAAGCGATCCGGGCCTGGTGAATTTCGGCGGCCGCGTTTCGGATTCCGGCGAAGGCCGCTGGACGCTGAAGGCGGCCATCGACACCGGCGTGCCGGCTCCGGTGCTGTCCTCGGCGCTGTTCGACCGCTTCTCCTCGCAGGGCGAATC
>NZ_RZRW01001403.1:0-534 GCF_003998745.1 Mesorhizobium sp. M7A.F.Ca.US.014.04.1.1
GGCCGGAGGCGACGGACGGCATTCTCCCGGCCTGGCCGATGCCGGGCTCGAAAGGCCGCATCTGGATCGACTACCAGAACGACGTGACGGTGAAGGACGTCGAGCTGGCCGCACGCGAAAACTTCGTCTCGGTCGAACATCTGAAGCGCTACACCACGCTCGGCATGGCGACCGACCAGGGCAAGACCTCCAACCTGCCCGGGCTGGCGCTGATGGCAGGGATTACCGGCCGCACGGTGCCGGAGGTCGGCACCACCACCTACCGGCCGCCGTTCACGCCGGTGCCGCTGGCAAGCTTTGCCGGCGCGCGCGTCGGTGAATTGATGGCGCCGGTACGGCGGCTGCCGCTCGAAAACGTCCAGCGCGCCAGCGGCGCTGTCTTCCAGGAATATGGCGGCTGGCTGCGGCCTGCTCATTATGGCGGCAACGCGGACGCGGAACGTTCGATCGCGGACGAGGCGCGACGTGCGCGCCAGTCGGTCGCGCTGTTCGATGGTTCGACGCTCGGCAAGATCGAGGTGATCGGGCCGCAGG
>NZ_RZRW01001404.1:0-526 GCF_003998745.1 Mesorhizobium sp. M7A.F.Ca.US.014.04.1.1
CAACCAACCCCTGCAGCGCGATCGTTCGACGGCGCTTGGCCCCGCCCCGGCCGGTCCCCGCCCGGAACGAGCGGCGCCGGAAGTCAGCTTCATCATCTGCACGCGCAACCGCGTCGCCGTGCTCGATGCCTGCATCAAGTCGGTGCAAGCCGCATGCCGCGCACATGCCGGCTTCGCCGCCGAACTCGTGGTCGTCGACAACGGTTCGAGCGACCGCACGGCCGAACGCCTGGCCAGCATCGCGGCTGCGTCGGACATTCCGTTCACGCCCGTTTGCGAGCCGCGCCCCGGATTGGCGGCTGCGCGCAACGCCGGGCTGAGGCGCGCGCGCGGCCGTGTGCTGGTCTTCGTCGACGACGACTGCGCGCTCCATCGCGACTATCTGCGCGATCTGGAGCGACACTATGCGTCCGGGGAACAATGGCTCATCCGGGGCGGCCGTGTCGAGCTTGGCGATGCCAGGGATTTGCCGTTCACCATCAAGCGGTCGTGGGCGCGCGAGCGGCTGACGCCAGATGTTCATCCC
>NZ_RZRW01001405.1:0-525 GCF_003998745.1 Mesorhizobium sp. M7A.F.Ca.US.014.04.1.1
GCTTCATTGATCGGTCTGCCTTGTTCCCTGACCACCACCTCGGCCAGATGTCGGGCGTTCTGCCGGATCAAGACCGCGATCCGCTTCATGATCGCCGCACGGGCAAGAGGCGCTTTGAGCCCCCAAGCCTTCTGCGCCTTACGGGCGGCCTCTATCGCCTGGCGAGCCTGATCCGGGCTTGCCTCGGGCACGTCGACAAAGGCCTTGCCATTGGCCGGATTGATCACCGAACGCGTGCCGGCTTCGCCGGTGACAAACTTCCCGTCGATCAACATGAGATAGGATTTCTTGTCTTCTGCTGCCATGGTTCAATCCGCTTCCGCGTGCGTTGCAGGCGTGCCGACGCCTAAGGGTTGGATTTCGCCGCGGCCATCTGGACCGCGAACTCGATCGCTTCGACCAAACTGTCCTCATTGGCGATGCCCTTGCCGGCGATGTCGAAGGCCGTGCCGTGGTCGACAGAGGTGCGGATGATCGGAAGGCCGAGCGTGACATTGACACCAGAGCGCGCTTTCCACTCACCGG
>NZ_RZRW01001406.1:0-525 GCF_003998745.1 Mesorhizobium sp. M7A.F.Ca.US.014.04.1.1
GTCGGCCATGGCGCGGCGCTGGTGCGGGCGCCGGAATCCCCGCAGCTCGATTATGAGGGCGAAATCGTCATCGTCATCGGCAAGGCGGGACGGCGCATTGCCGAGGCCAACGCGCTCAGCCATATTGCGGCATTGTCGCTGTGCAATGAAGGCCCCATCCGCGACTGGGTGCGGCATGCCAAGTTCAACGTCACGCAAGGCAAGAATTTCGACCGCAGCGGCTCGATCGGCCCTTGGCTGGTGCCGTTCACCGACGCGGAGCAGATCGCCGACATCGCGCTGACCGCCCGCGTCAATGGCGAAATCCGCCAGCAGGACCGCACCAGCCGGATGATCTTCTCGTTTCGCAAGATTATCGCCTATGTCTCGACCTTCACCACGCTGGTGCCGGGCGACATCATCGTCACCGGCACGCCGACGGGCGCCGGCGCCCGCTTCGAGCCGCCGATCTGGCTGAAGCCGGGCGACGTCATCGAGGTCGAGGCAGACGGCATCGGCGTGCTGCGCAACAGCGTCGTCGACGAG
>NZ_RZRW01001407.1:0-523 GCF_003998745.1 Mesorhizobium sp. M7A.F.Ca.US.014.04.1.1
AACGGATTTCCACGAGCAAGGCCGCCATGGAGGCCAGTGGCGGCGGCTTCCAGTTCATGCCGATCATCGCCGATGACGCGGTGCATGACGCCGGTTTCGCCGGGACGGTCGACCGCGCCTTCTCGCCGCGCGCGATCGAGTTGATCAACTGGCGGGCAGGCGCCGAGACGCTGACCGAGACGGGCGGGCCGCTGTTCAGCACGCGCATGCGCGCGGCCGCAGTCAGGGGCAACTGGCACATCTGGGCCGACACCTACGCCATCGCCAACAAACCGGGCGGCTTCCTCGCCGGCGGCCGCGGCGACGAACTGGCGGTGCAGGCCAGCCTGCCGCGCGAAAGCTGGGGTTTGTGGGCCGATCGCGGCGCCACCATCATCCAGACCGACGAGCCGAAGGCGGCAATCGACTGGCTGGCCGCGAATGGTTTTCGCGTGCCTTATGCCGACGAGGCACGGCCGGTTGAGCCGGCGAATACGGCGAGCATCAATTAAGCGGCGGCTGACGCTGCCAATCTCCCTCACGA
>NZ_RZRW01001408.1:0-522 GCF_003998745.1 Mesorhizobium sp. M7A.F.Ca.US.014.04.1.1
AGAGCGTCTCCGCAAAAGGCCTTCGAGATGGATGCCACTCGCATCATTGTGTCGGCATTCGGCTCTATGCCGGATCCGCGGACCGTTTCGCCGAAACCGGCAAACGCCGTCTCGCCGTTGCGAACGCCGGCGATCACCAGGCCCGGCGCGCCTGAACTCACAAAAGCGAATGTACCGGTGAATTCGACCGATTCGTCCAGCAGCCGATCGGCGTTTGCAGGACTTGCGCAGGTAAGGACGGCAGCGGCAAGGAAAAGACGTAAGGGTATTGTGCGGGTGGCGGTCATCGGCTTCGAGCTCACCATTTCGGAAATCAGGGCGGACTGTCCACTGCCTTTTACAGGGCGATCACTGTGGCCAGTCAACAACAGAGAGGTCAAGCGGCAGCACGTCTTCCAGTTTCTGGGGCGGGACGCGCGGCGTAAGCGTCATCGGCGATCCGGTCGCTTCCGCCTTGTCAAAATCCTCGGTGGTCTCGCCGACCGCGGTGATGGTAAAGCTGTCGAACACATAGGGGAGGCC
>NZ_RZRW01000141.1:0-11192 GCF_003998745.1 Mesorhizobium sp. M7A.F.Ca.US.014.04.1.1
GGAAGCTGCACTTCGTCTGCGCCGCTTTGCTTCCAGCTACCGTTGCGAGGCAGCATGATCGCCAAGGCAGTTCCCGCCAAAGCAAGAGCGGTCATCATCGGCGGCGGCGTTTCCGGCTGCTCGGTCGCCTATCACCTGGCCAAGCTCGGCTGGACCGATATCGTGCTTCTCGAACGCAAGCAGCTGACGTCGGGCACGACATGGCATGCCGCCGGCCTGATCGGCCAGCTGCGCGGTTCGCAGAACATGACGCGGCTGGCGAAATATTCCGCCGACCTCTACGTCAAGCTGGAAGCAGAGACCGAAGTCGGCACCGGCATGCGCCAGGTCGGTTCGATCACCGTGGCGCTGACCGAGGAGCGCAAGCACGAGATCTACAGGCAAGCGTCGCTGGCGCGTGCCTTCGATGTCGACGTGCGCGAGATTTCGCCCAGGGAAGTCAGCGAGATGTACCCGCATCTCAATGTTTCCGATGTCGTCGGCGCCGTGCATCTGCCGCTCGACGGCCAGTGCGACCCCGCCAACATCGCCATGGCACTGGCCAAGGGCGCGCGCCAGCGCGGTGCGACCATCGTCGAGAACGTCAAGGTCACCAAGGTCCACAGCAAGGCCGGCCGCGTCACGGGCGTGTCCTGGACACAAGGCGAAGAGCAAGGCACGATCGAGGCCGACATCGTCGTCAACTGCGCCGGCATGTGGGCGCGCGAACTGGGAGCGCAGAACGGCGTCACCATCCCGCTGCACGCCTGCGAGCATTTTTACCTCGTCACCGAGCCGATCCCCGGCCTCACCCGCCTGCCGGTGCTGCGTGTGCCCGACGAGTGTGCCTACTACAAGGAGGACGCCGGCAAGATGATGCTGGGCGCTTTCGAGCCGGTGGCAAAGCCCTGGGGCATGGACGGCATCCGTGAAGATTTCTGCTTCGACCAACTGCCGGAGGATATGGAGCATTTCGAGCCGATCCTCGAAATGGGCGTCAACCGCATGCCGATGCTGGCGACCGCCGGCATCCACACCTTCTTCAATGGTCCCGAGAGTTTTACGCCCGACGACCGCTACTATCTCGGCGAGGCGCCGGAACTGTCCGGCTACTGGATGGCGACCGGCTACAATTCGATCGGCATCGTCTCCTCCGGTGGCGCCGGCATGGCGCTGGCGCAGTGGATCAATGACGGCGAAGCCCCCTTCGACCTGTGGGAAGTAGACATCCGCCGCGCCCAGCCGTTCCAGAAGAACCGCCGCTATTTGAAGGAGCGCGTCTCTGAAACGCTTGGTCTGCTCTATGCCGATCATTTCCCCTATCGTCAGATGGCGACGTCGCGCAATGTCAGGCGCTCGCCGCTGCACGAGCATCTGAAGGCGCGCGGCGCTGTCTTCGGCGAAGTCGCCGGCTGGGAGCGCGCCAACTGGTTCGCCCGCGAGGGCCAGGAGCGCGAATACCGCTATTCCTGGAAGCGCCAGAACTGGTTCGACAATCAGCGCAAGGAACACCTTGCGGTCAGGAATGGCGTCGGCCTGTTCGACATGACCTCGTTCGGCAAGATCCGTGTCGAGGGCCGCGACGCCTGTGCTTTCCTGCAAAGACTATGCGCCAACGACATGGATGTCGCGCCGGGCAAGATCGTCTACACCCAGATGCTCAACCAGCGCGGCGGCATCGAGAGTGACCTGACGGTCTCGCGGTTGTCCGAGACGGCGTTCTTCCTCGTCGTCCCAGGCGCCACGCTGCAGCGCGATCTGGCTTGGCTGCGCAAGCACGTCGCCGACGAGTTCGTCGTCGTCACCGACGTAACGGCGGCCGAAAGCGTGCTCTGCCTGATGGGCCCGGACGCGAGAAAGCTGATCCAGAAGGTCAGCCCGAACGATTTCTCCAATGAGAAAAATCCGTTCGGCACGTATCAGGAGATCGAAATCGGCATGGGCCTGGCTCGCGCCCACCGCGTCACCTATGTCGGCGAACTCGGCTGGGAGCTCTATGTCTCGACCGACCAGGCGGCCCATGTCTTCGAGGTGGTCGAGGAGGCAGGTGTGGATGTCGGCCTGAAACTCTGCGGCCTGCACACGCTGGATTCCTGCCGCATCGAAAAAGCGTTCCGGCATTTCGGCCATGACATCACCGACGAGGACAATGTGCTGGAAGCCGGCCTCGGCTTCGCGGTGAAGACCGCCAAGGGCGACTTCATCGGCCGTGACGCGGTGCTGCGCAAGAAGGAAGCCGGCCTGTCACGCCGGCTCGTACAGTTCCGGCTGAAGGATCCGGAACCCCTGCTCTTCCATAACGAGGCGATCCTGCGCGACGGTAAGATCGTTGGTCCGATAACGTCTGGCAATTACGGCCATCACCTCGGCGGCGCCGTCGGGCTGGGCTATGTGCCTTGCGAGGGCGAGAGCGAGGCGGATGTGCTGGCGTCGTCCTATGAGATCGAAATCGCCGGCGAGCGTTTTGCGGCGGAAGCCTCGCTGAAGCCGATGTACGATCCGAAATCGGAGCGGACGAGGATGTAGTGCCTTCTCGCCTCCCCCTTTGTGGGGGGGAAGGAAGGGAAAGTCGCCCTCTCAAAACCTTTCCAGCTTCCCTCGCACCTTCGCCAGAAACGCCGCCCTTGTCGCCGGCGTCGAGGCATCCATCAAATAGTGCGCCAGGAAAAACGTCCGGCAGCGCGTGGCGCACAGCGCCCGCATGCCGCGCAGCAGGGTCTTGCGTCCCGGCTGGCCGACGACGACGCTCCACCAGGTCGGCGCGCCGCAGGTGGTGATGACGCCGACCTTGGTTACATGCGTCATCAGCGACTTGATCCGTCCCTTGCCGGTCGGCAGCTTGAAGGCGACGTCCGTCGCCCACACCCGGTCGAGCCAGCCCTTCAGCATCGCCGGCAGTCCGTACCACCAGGTCGGATAGACGAACAGGATCGCTTCGGCCCAGTTGAGCAGTTCGAAATGCGGCTTCAGTGCCGGGTCCTGCGGCGCCTGGTCATTGTAGGAGCGCCGCTCGTCGCAGCCCATCACCGGGTCGAATTTCTCCGCATAGAGGTCGAGCAGCCGCACCTCCCAGCCTCGTCGCATCAGCACGTCGATGGCAGTGTCGCGGATGGCGGCGCAAAAGCTCTCGGGTACCGGATGGCAGTAGACCACCAGTGCGCGCATCAGAACTCATCCATGCGGGCCGCGACCTTGGTCGTGAAAGCCTTGCGCGAGCCGTCGGTAGACAGGTTCATCGCGTAGTGCGCGAGGTAGGTCACCGGCGCGCCCGGTTTGACGGTGGCGCGCAGCATCCGCTTGATCAGCCTGCGCGGCGGATCGCCCATCAGCAGGGCGCGGAACCGGCTGCCGCCGTAGGTGGTCACCGCCGCAACCTTGCGAATGTTGTGCAGCGACGGCTGCGCCTTGCCGTCGACCAATTTGAACGACACGCCGGGCAAGAACACGCGATCGAAAAAGCCTTTCAGGATCGCTGGAAAGCCATAGTTCCAGACGGGATAGGAAAGCACCAGCGCATCGGCGCGCAGCAGGCGCTCGACATAAGGCGCGACAGCGTCGGCGGGGCCACGTGGGTTGTGGTAGTCCAGCCGCTCCTGGCGCGTCAGTCGCGGATCGAAACCCTCGGCATAGAGATCGCAGTCGTCGACCGTATGGCCCGCCGCCGTCAGGCGCTCGACGATCATCCGGTGCAGGCCGGCATTGAAGCTGGTCTCGACCGGATGGGCGTAGAGGACGAGGATGTTCATCATCCTACCTTCTGCAGCCCCCTGAACAAAAAAGTCCGCCCGGAACGGTAGTCGTAGTCCGGGTTCTCCCAGGCGATCATCTTGCCGGGGTTGAGGAGCCCTTGCGGATCGGTCTGGCGCTTGAAGGCGAGTTGCACCGCGTCGGTCTGCTTCATGCCGCCCTCTTCCAGCGTGTAGCGATGCGGGTTGAAGATCGGGCAACCGTTCGCTTCATGCAGGCGCACGATCTCGTCGAGCCGCGCTTCGGTCGTGAACTTGACCAGCGGCAGGCCGAAGCAGGTAATGTTGCCGTCCAGCCGCACGAATTCGAGATGCGAGAAAACCTCGCCCGGAAACATCGCATCCATCTTCTCGACAAGCGCCAGCTGGTTGGGAAAGGGATAGAGCGACTGCAGATAGGTGATCGAAGGGTCGACGCGCAGCGCCCTCAGCGTGGTGTGGTTCCAAGCCAATTCATAGGCCGGCGGCAGGCCTTTTTTCTCATCCGGCGTCGCCGTGGCCGCATTGTAGATCACCTCGCCGCCGGCACGCCGGGTGAAGGCAAGAAAAGCGTCCAGCCCGGGCTGCGCCACCATGACGACGCAAATGCTCTGCCCGTCGCTCAGGAATTTCTGGTGCCGCTTGAAATAGAGCTGCGGCACGGGTGCCGCTATCGGCGTGATCAGCTTGGTCAGGATGCCATCCTGACAGGCCAGCGCATTGCCATAGCGGGCCGCATCCATGAAAGCGTCGAAGCCGACAATGACGTCGATCCAGTCATACGCCGCGGTCAGCGGCATCTCGACTTCCGATATGATGCCGTTGGTGCCGTAGGCATGGGTCACCTTGTGCAGATCCGCGCCGGTGAGCTCGAGCGCTTTCGGCTCGGCCTCCATGGTCACCACGCGCAGCCGAAGCACATTGCCGAAATCGCGCAACCCGCCGAAATTGATCGAGCCGATGCCGCCCGAACCGCCGGCGATGAAGCCGCCAATCGAGGCTGTGTTGTAGGTGGAGGGCGATAGCCGCAGTTCCTGCCCGGAATGCGCCCGCGTTGCCTTGTCGATATCGGCCAGGATCGCCCCCGGCCCGGTCACGACGCGACCCGGAGCGATCGACTTGATCTCGTTCATCTCGGCAAGGTTGAGCACGACGCCGCCGGAGAGCGGCATCGCCTGGCCGTAATTACCGGTGCCGCTGCCGCGCGGTGTCACCGGCACGCCATGACGATGACTGGCGGCAAGCACGCGGATCAGTTCGGCCTCGTTCTTCGGCGTCACGATCAGGTCGCCGGTGACATGGTCGAGCTGCTGCTTCAGCACCGGGCTGTACCAGTAGAAGTCACGGCTCTTCTGCTGGACGATGGCCGGATTGTCGTCGACCTTCAGGCCTTCGAGATCGCGTTTGAGCGCCGAAACATCCATCATTCCACCATCAGTTCGTCGAGTTCGGCATAATCTGGCAATTGGCGGTCGATCGCCTTGCCGCCGCGCACCACGATGCGATCCGATTCGGGCCGCGACAGCAATTCCGTCCAGCTTCGGCCTTTGAACACGATGAAATCGGCATCACCGCCGGCAGCCAGCGTGCCGAAGCCATCAAACCGCATCACCTTGGCCGGCGTCGCGGTGACCGCTTGCGGCCAGTCGGCGACCGGATGATCGAAATGCAGGATGCGCGTCGCCATGCGGTAGACCTCCAGCATGTCGAGATCGCCATAGGCATAGAAGGGATCACGCGTGTTGTCGGAAGCAACCGCCACCGGAATGCCCCTCGCCTTCATCTCGTGCAGCAGCGTCACGCCACGCCAGCGTGGCGTGGTGCCGTCGGCGCGCCGGTCCTGCAGATAGAGATTGCACATCGGCAGCGAGACGACGGCGAGCCCCGCTTTCGCCACCTTGTCCAGCGTGTCGAGCACGTCGAGATCCGGCTGGCGCGCCAGCGAGCAGCAATGGCCGACGAGGATCTTTCCTTCGAAACCGTTCCACAGAGCGGCCTCGGCGATCTTCTTCAGCGATATGGCGGAAATGTCGTTGGTCTCGTCGGCATGGAAATCGAGATCGAGGCCATGCTTGATGGCCTGCGCGAAGACGTGATCGAGCAGCTCTTCGAGGTCCGGCGCCATATAGGTGACGACACCGAGCACGCCCTTTGCCGCGGCAACCCTCTTTGCCAGCCTGTCGAACCACTTTTTGTTGCGCACGCCTTCGACGCCGAGCAGGCAGGCGCCCTGCAACTCGATGCGGCCGCGCCATTCCTCGCGCATCGCCTCGAACGCCGGCCAGGAGATTTCCTCCTGCGGCGCGACGCTGTCGATGTGGGTGCGCAGCGCCCTTGTGCCATGGGCGTAGGCGCAGCGCAGCGAGAAATCCATCCGCCGCGCCAAATCCTCGGCGCTCCAGCGTGCCACACGATCGGCATCGGCGGCATTCAGCGCGCCCATGAACGTGCCGTCGGGATTGGGCTTTCGCGGCCAGATATGGCCCTTGTCGATATGCGTGTGGCAGTCGACGAAGCACGGCAGCACGATGCGACCGCCGAGATCGACGGCGTCGGCAGACGCTTTCAATCGGCCATGCGCGGCGATGTTGGAAATCTTGCCGTCGGCGACAGTGACGTCGGCAAGCGCGAAGCCATCGCTATCGGGGACAGCAGCGAGCCCCGGTGTCAGGGACGCGTGAAGCCTGACGTTGGTAAGCCGGTATGAACCAGTGTTGGGAATCAAGGCCTAGCGCTCCTGCTTCAGCGCGCTTTCATGCCAGCGCCGCAAGATGAGATGCGATATCAGCGACAGCACGAGGAAGATCAAAATGCCGGTCAGCGAGATCAGGAACAGCGCCGCGAACAGCCGCGGCGCGTTGAGCCGGTAGCCGGCCTCGATGATGCGCGAGGCAAGGCCGGACGACTGGCCGGTGGTACCGGCAACGAACTCGGCCACCACGGCGCCGATCAGCGACAGGCCGCCGGCGATCTTCAACCCGCCGAGGAAATAGGGCATCGCCGCCGGCAGCCTGAGATAGCGCAATTGCTGCCAGCGCGTCGCGCCGTTGAGCTTGAACATATCGCGCAGATTGCGGTCGACGGAGTTGAGGCCAAGCGTGGTGTTGGACAGGATCGGAAAGAAGGCGACGATCCAGGCGCACAGCAGAAGCTTGGTCGTCTGGTCGTTCACATAGATGTTGATCAGCGGAAAGATCGCCACGATCGGCGTCACCTGCAGCACGATGGCGAAGGGGAAGAACGACATCTCGACCCATTTCGACTGCGCGAACAGCACCGCCAGCCCGACCCCGCCTATGACCGCCAGAGCCAAGCTGAGAAAGGTGATGCGCAAGGTGACCAGCAGCGAGGAAAACAGCAGGCCGGCATCGTTGTAGAGCGTCCACAGCACCACGCCGGGACGCGGCAGGATGTATTGCGGGATCTCGTTCCACACGCAGATGCGATCCCACAGCCAGATCGCCAGGATCATGATCGCCAGCGGCAGCACCCAGCGGCCGATCCGTTCGAACCGCGCCTGGCGCACGCGGCGTGCTTCCTCGGGGTCGAGTTCGAGCACGCGCT
Organism: Mesorhizobium sp. M7A.F.Ca.US.014.04.1.1; assembly: GCF_003998745.1. Taxonomy (NCBI): domain Bacteria; kingdom Pseudomonadati; phylum Pseudomonadota; class Alphaproteobacteria; order Hyphomicrobiales; family Phyllobacteriaceae; genus Mesorhizobium; species Mesorhizobium sp. M7A.F.Ca.US.014.04.1.1. The sequence continues at coordinate 7,269 of NZ_RZRW01000141.1, forward strand.
CGTCAATGGCCGTCATAATGCGCGCCTGCTGTTGAGTTGATGGCCTTGACCAGCACGTCGGAAGCCTGACGGCACAGTGCCGCATAGTCTGGCGAGGTGCGAAACGCCTCGTCGCGCGGATAGGAGGCCTCGATGGCGAGTTCGTCGAACACCCTGCCCGGCCGCGCCGCCATGACGACGACGCGGTTGGACAGGAACACGCTTTCGAAGACACTGTGGGTGACGAAGACGACGGTGAACCGTTCGTCCTGCCACAGTTCCAGGAGATCGTTGTTGAGCTTGAAGCGGGTGATCTCGTCGAGTGCCGCGAACGGTTCGTCCATCAGCAGCACGCGCGGTTTGGTCACCATGGCGCGCGCTATGGATACGCGCATCTTCATGCCGCCTGACAGTTCGCGCGGCACCGCGTTTTCGAAGCCGGTCAGGTGAACCCGCGCCAACATCTCCGTTACCGCCGGTGTCGCCTTGGCGTGCGAAATGCCTTTCAGCCGAAGCGGTAGCCAGACATTGTCGAAAACATTGGCCCAAGGCAGCAGCGTCGGCTCCTGGAAGACGAAGCCGATGTTCGAGCGGTCGAGCGAGCCGCCACCGCGCCAATCGAGCACGCCGGAAGTTGGCGTCGACAGGCCGGCGATCAGCCGCAGCGCCGTCGACTTGCCGCAACCCGACGGCCCGAGCAGGCTGACGAAATCGCCTTCCCGGATGGTCAGGTCGACGTCGCTGAGCGCCGTCACGCCGTTGGAGAACACCTTGCCGACGCCCTTCAGCGCCAGGAGCGTCGGGGCCGCACCCGACGCAGCCGGCGCTTGCGCCACTTTTTCCCTTATCATTCCGGGGCGGCCTATTTCTTCAGCTCGAGCCCGACGCCTTTGTTGATGAAGGTCAGCGTGTAGGCCTTCTTGATGTCGATGCCGGCTGGCGTGACCTTAGCCTTTACCATCTTGTCGTAGAAACTCTTGATCCGCGCGTCGGTCATGGCGCCGATGCCGAGCTTTTCGGTGTCGCCGGAATCGGCCAGGCCGAACTTCTTCATCTGCTCGATCGAGAACGCGATCTGCTCGTCGCTCATGTCGGGATTGTCTTTCTTGATCATGTCGTTGGCGGCTTTGTTGTCGCCGTAGAGATATTTGTACCAGCCCTTGGCCGAGCCATCGACGAAGCACTGGACCACCTCCGGCTTCTTGTCGATCGTGTCCTGCATCACTTCGATCGTCGTCGAATATGTGTCCCAGCCATAGTCGGCGAGCAGGAACTGGTTCGGCACGAAGCCGCCTTCCTTCTGGACCGCGAACGGCTCTGAGGTGACGTAGCCCTGCTGGATCGACTTCTTGTTGGCGAGGAAGGGAGCGGTGTTGTAGGTGTAGGGCGCGCGTTTGGAGGCGTCGAAGCCGAGTTCGATGACCATCCACTGGAAGAAGGTCTGCACGCCCTCGTCGCCCAATATGTACTGGTCGGCGTTCTTCAGGTCCTCCCATTTGTCGAGCCCCTCGCCGGGGTGGGACATGATGACCTGCGGGTCCTTCTGGAAATCCGCCGCCACCACGCGCATCGGTATGCCTTGCTGGACCGCATCGAAGGCCGACAGCAGATTGCCGCCCATGTAGAAATCGATCTTGCCGGCCAGCAGCATCGGCCGGCCGCTGACTTGCGGACCGCCCTGCATGATGGTGACGTCGAGGCCGCAGGCGGCGTAGGTGCCGTCCGCCACGGACTGGTAATATCCGCCATGTTCCGGCTCGGCCAACCAGTTGGTGCCGAAGGTGACTTTCTCATTCGCAGCCGCACCCAGCGTGCTGGCTGCAAGCAGGGCCACAACCGCCACCGAGATCTTCTGTTTTCCGTACATCGACACCACCCTCTGTTTGCTCCGGCGCGCCACGCGCCAGGCTCGACACCAAAGATTCAAGAAGCAAGACACATGCCACCGGCGTCTGGCGCCGGGACCGCCCGCTTGAAAGACGTTGCCATGCCAAGCGCGAACGGGTCATGCTGTACGGAAGGCATCGTGCCTATTTTTTGAACGGCTGTCCACAATCGCCCGGGCAACATGCACCGCCATCTTGAAGGTGTAATGAGTCCGGCTTTAGGTGGCGGCATCCAGGAGATTGCCATGTTCAAATTCCTCACCCCGAAGTCCATCAAGCCGCCCTTTGCCCGCTACAGTCACGGCGTCGAGGTGCCGGCCGGCAAGCGGCTTGTGCTGTGCTCGGGCCAGGTCGCCATCACCGCCGACGACCTGATTCCCGAAGACGCCGGAGCGCAGGCCGAACTCTGCTTTCAAAACATCGCGGCGATTCTCGGCGAAGCCGGCCTGGGTCTCAGGGATATCGTGCGCATCAACGCCTATGTCACCGACCGCGCGCATCTGCGGCCCTATATGGACGTCCGCGACCGGCTGTTTTCGAGCCCCGCGCCAGCGTCGACATTGATGATTGTTTCCGGCTTTGCCCGGCCCGAATTCAAGGTCGAAATCGAGGCCATCGCGGCGGGGTGATCGACAGGCCGCCCGTCCCGCGCTAGGTCTGCCTGACCATTGAAGAGGCATGACATGACCGTACCCAAAAGACGCGTGTGGTGGGGCGACTACCGGACCACCGAATACGCCTCGATCGATCCCGAGGCGACCATCGCCGTGCTGCCAGTGGCGGCGATCGAGCAGCATGGGCCGCATCTGCCTGTTTCGACCGACACGTCGATCATGAACGGCATGCTCGACACGGTCATTTCGCGCCTGCCCGACGATCTCGACATCCGCATCCTGCCGGTGCAGGCCGTGGGCAAATCCAACGAACACCTGCATGCGCCGGGCACCCTCACTCTGCCGGCAACCACGCTGATCGAAGCCTGGACCGAGCTTGGCCTGTCGATCGCGCGCGCCGGTGTGCGCAAGCTGATCGTGGTCAATTCGCATGGCGGCAACGAGGAGATCATGGGCATCGTCACGCGCGAATTGCGCGTGCGCGAAAAGATGCTGGCGGTGAAGACCAGCTGGCAGCGTTTTGGCCGTCCGGCCGGCATGTATACCGAACTGGAGGACCGTCACGGCATCCATGGCGGCGATGTCGAGACCTCGCTGATGCTGCATTTCCGGCCGGACCTCGTGGACATGGGCAAATCAGACAATTTCGTTTCCAATGTCGCCAAGGCCGAAAAGGAATTTTCGCTGCTGCGCCACACCGGCACCCACGCCTTCGCCTGGATCGCCAGCGATCTCAACCCGAACGGCGTCGTCGGCGACGCCAGCATCGCGACGGCGGAGAAGGGCCGGCTGACGGCAGAATATCAGGCCGACGGCTTCATCAGCCTGCTGCAAGATGTGCGCAAGGCGAAGCTCGCGGAGTGGTTGACGTAGCCTCCAAACCAGTGGCAAGCGCTGTCATCGCTATTCCAGATCCTCTTGAACAAACGAGGCGATGGAGGAGGCGGATCAGACGAACAACGATATGGGGGCAAAGCTAGCTGTCGATCCTCAGCGCAAAGGGCGTGCCTTCAAAGGCGTCCGCGCCGCGCCCGATCGATTCGATCGCCTCGACCATGCGGCCGTTGCGCTCAAGCAACGCATCGGCCACGGCGATCAGTCGCGGATTGGGCGTTGCCGAAGGCGACAGCGCCCGCAGCGTCCGCGCCAATTCGGCCTCGTCACGCTTCGGCGCCAGTGCTGCCGCGATGATATAGGCCGAAGCCGTCGAGCGGCTGATGCCGGCATAGCAATGCACGAGCATCGGCCTTGCCCGGTCCCACCGGCGCGCGAAATCGAGCAGATTGCGGACATGGTCTTCGCCCGGCATGGTCATGCCGTCCTGCGCCACCGCGATGTCGTGCATGACCAGATGCAGGTGGTTTTCCCTCGAGATCGAGGCCGGCCGCACCACCTCCGTTCCGGCGGCGAGCAGCGAAAGCATGCGGCCGGGGCCGGTCCTGGCC
>NZ_RZRW01001409.1:0-521 GCF_003998745.1 Mesorhizobium sp. M7A.F.Ca.US.014.04.1.1
GGCGCAAGTCCCTGCCATGCGCGCGCAATTCCTCCGCCTTTGCGAGCACAGCGGGCCAGTCGACTGGAATCGTGCTTTGCGAGCCGGCCTTATTGTTGCCGTCGTGGACGACCTTGAGTTGGGCTTCGGTCAGGCGCTCCAACTCATGGAAAGCCGGGTCGTTGCGCAAATCTTCCCCGGACGGATTCTCACCGTCTAGCGAAGAAAGCCAGAGTGCGAGATCAATCACACCAACCCCCAGCGAAGGCCCTCAAACCTTATGTGACCTTACGTTATCACACCGGTGCACTTTACCACAATTCAACGAGTGCTCCAAAATTAACAGAAGCTGAACACCGCCATGAGTACCGAACTCCGTGGCGCAATTGTCAATCCGTATGAGAAATGCATTGCGCAGGGCGCGCAATTCCGCTGTTGTTTGCAGCCGGTGGTGCAAGACTTCCACAATACGAGGAAGCTGGCTGAACCAGGCATTGAGGCCTCGTCCACAACGCACTTTGTCACGTGGCGGCATCTGTGGC
>NZ_RZRW01001410.1:0-520 GCF_003998745.1 Mesorhizobium sp. M7A.F.Ca.US.014.04.1.1
CAGCTTCGCGGCGGCGCCGACGTCCGCGGCTGAAAGGCCGTTATTCAGGCCGAAGAGGCAAATATCCATGCGGTCATAGGGCAGGGAGAAGTAGAACTCTTCCTGCGTCTGCTCGAGGGAATAGGTGTCGGTCGTCGGCGCCCTGCGGCAGATTTCCTCGGGAATGCCGAGATGGGCGGCAAGCGCATAGACTTGGCTCTTGTAGAGATGGGCGATCGGTTTGACGTCAGCCGCGCCGTCGCCATTCTTCACGAAGAAGCCTTGGTCGTATTCGAGCCGGTTCGGCGTGCCGAGCACGGCGAAATTCAGCCGGTCGGCGTGATAGTACTCGATCTGTTTGCGCGTGCGCTGCTTCATGTTGGTGGCGGCGACGATGCCGAGATAGACCGCCGCCGACATGCGCAGCTTCGTCTGCCGGCCTTCGGGGTCCTGCACCACCAGCGAGGAGATGTTGTAGCCCTCCCCGGCGAGCGAATTGGCGATGACGATCTTTGAGGCCCAGCCCGGCCCGTATTCCGGC
>NZ_RZRW01001411.1:0-518 GCF_003998745.1 Mesorhizobium sp. M7A.F.Ca.US.014.04.1.1
GGGGTCGGCATGGCCGATGATTGGCGCGGGAACGCACGCAACTCAAATGAAGGGCGCGACACCCATTACCGGATCGAAGGACCAGCCGTGCCCGCATTCCAGGCGGCGTTCGCCGAAAACTGGCTTGAGACGACCGGCGAGACATTGCAGGGCGGGAAGTTCTACCCTGCAGTTGCGGCCGCTGGCGGTCTCGATGCGCAGTTGATACTTTCTTCGCAGCCAAACGGCTCGGAGAACATGGAGCTGATGATGTTGGCGGCAATAGCCGCGGCCAAGGATCATCTGCGCATCGGCATGGCCTACTTCGTGCCGGACGACATCGCGCTGCAGCAGATTCTTGATGCAAGGAAGCGAGGCGTCTCGGTCGATGTCATCGTTCCCAATTGGCTCACGGATGTGCCTGTGGTGCGAAAGGGCTCGCGCTTTTTCTGGGGCGAATTGCTCAAGGCCGGTGTGCGCATCTTTGAGTTTCAACCCACAATGTACCATCCCAAGCTTTTGATCGTCGACGATGTCTG
>NZ_RZRW01001412.1:0-518 GCF_003998745.1 Mesorhizobium sp. M7A.F.Ca.US.014.04.1.1
CGGTCACCCTGATTGTCAGCGCAGCCTCCGAGCCGATCGCAGCCAGCGTCCTGTTGGCGAAAAAGCTTAGCAGCGTCAGTCCGATCAAGATGATGGTGGTCACTCCGACGGCGGACACGACCACGCGCATCTTGCCGCGTTCGGCCGCTTCGTCGAGTAGGAGGGGTTCATCGCCGGAACGCGATCGCATGACCAGCGGTGCTGCGAGAGCGATCATCACCAGCGCCCAAACAACCGCGCAAAGCGCGGTAAAGAACCAGATGAGCCAGGCCAGCTCGCCGGCTGCGGGGCCCTTCGGGTCAAGCGCCGACTGCCAGCCTGCGCATCCCTGCAGAAACAGGACACAGAAGGCGAAGGCCATCGAGGCCGGGCGCTTCACGGTGATTTGCCCAGTGTCGCGGCATCCGGCAGGCGGTTTTCCGAGGGATGCACCATCATGTCGTCATTGCGTTGCGGCGCGGCGGAAGACGGCGCGTTGCCGCCCAGTGCGCGCACGAAGGCCGCCAGCTCCCATATCT
>NZ_RZRW01001413.1:0-456 GCF_003998745.1 Mesorhizobium sp. M7A.F.Ca.US.014.04.1.1
GGCCAGGTGGCAAAGGCCAAAACGGACGACACCACGGTCGACAAGACCACAAAGGTCTCGTCGGTTCCCAAGGAGAAGAACATCCACGCCAAGCTCGGTCGGCTGAACTCGCTTCAGCGCAACATCAACGCCTATATGAACTCGAAGAGCAAGAAGTTCGCTGCCATCCAGGCCTTCGTGACGCAGTCCGCCAAAGCCAAGGTCGCTCAGGCCGCCGCTGAAGCGGCCCAGGAGAAGCTGGATGCGCTGAATTCTCAGTTGACCGCGCTGACATCGCTGACGCCCGAGCAGATTGCGGCCATGACGCCGGAAGATCAGGCGGCCTTGCCTGGGAAGATAACGGATCTGGAGGCCGAAATCACTGCCCAGGAGGCAGAGGTCACCGCCGCCAATGAGGCGGCTGCCGCGGCAGAGGTCGGCACCGATGATGCATCGCTCGACGCGGCACTGGCGGAT
>NZ_RZRW01001414.1:0-516 GCF_003998745.1 Mesorhizobium sp. M7A.F.Ca.US.014.04.1.1
CGCATCGAGATCTACACACCTGCCGACAAGCGGCAGTATGGCTATTATGTCCTGCCGTTCCTGCTCGGCGACAGGATCGTGGCACGCGTCGACCTCAAGGCCGATCGCCCGGCCAGCATACTGCGGGTCCATGCGGCCTATGCCGAGCCCGGTGCGCCGCCTGAAACCGCTGCGGAGCTGTTCGAGGAATTGAAGCAGATGCAAGGTTGGCTCGGGCTCGAACGCATCGAAGTGACGCCTGCCGGCGATTTGGGCGCGGCGCTGGCCGACATAGCCGTGTCGTAAGCTCGCGTTGACACCGCCGCCCGCAAAAGCCTAAATCCGGTTCCAGATGGTCCCTTGCCCGCAACGGCAAGGGCTAAGAGGGAATGCGGTGCGGGGCAAAATCCCAAATCCGCGGCTGTCCCCGCAACTGTAAGCGAAGAGCCAAGGCCGAAAACCACTGGGAATTCCCGGGAAGGCGGCTACCCAAGGCGATGACTCGCGAGCCAGGAGACCTGCCGTCTGCGACTGTAG
>NZ_RZRW01001415.1:0-513 GCF_003998745.1 Mesorhizobium sp. M7A.F.Ca.US.014.04.1.1
GGGCCTTATTTCGGTTGATGATATCGATATGGCTTTGAAAACCGCGGAGGCCTCGTTCACGGCTGATGAGCGCCTCTTCGAGGACATGTCGCCCGCCAACCGGGACGCAGTCTGTTTTCCTTTGCGGCTTTTGCGGTTGGCTAACACCAAACAGTTCGAAGCGGGTGTGCCACCGTTTGCCGAGCTGGCCAGGCAAGTCGGGATAACCAAGCAGCCCTACAACGATCAGATGTGAAGGGAGGAAGACAGGCAGGTGCAGGAAATCGTCGTGGTCAACAAGGTGGTCGAATACCGGGGAGAGGCGGTGACCGCATACCGTGACGGTCACGCACACTGCAATGCCACCGCTTTCGGCGAGGCGGGCCGCGACCCTGGACGCGAGACCATTCCCGCATTGAACCCGTAGCTCTGGCGAAGGCACCACATGGAATATTTTCGAGCACAAGGAACATGTCAGCCCACGGGTGTTTAGGCCGCAATGACAATCATCGCCGTCACGACAATGAACTACCC
>NZ_RZRW01001416.1:0-510 GCF_003998745.1 Mesorhizobium sp. M7A.F.Ca.US.014.04.1.1
ATGCGGTGGTAGGAAGTTCGAGTTCCGGCATACCGGCTTCGATGTTCACTGAACAGGCCCCAAGGCGATCGCGCTGTCTAATCGCCCACCCGGTCAATCCACCGCATCTGGTGCCGCTTGTCGAACTGGTAGCTGCCCCATGGACGGATCCGGAAATCGTTCCATGGCTGCGCGAGACGATGGAGCAAGTCGGACAGGTGCCGATCGTCGTCAACCGTGAGATCGAAGGCTTTATTCTCAACCGCCTCCAAGGTGCGCTGCTGAACGAAGCCTGGGCGCTGTTGGATGCGGGCTTGGCAAGTGTGGCCGACATTGATCGAACAGTTGCTCATGGTCTCGGCCTGCGCTGGTCGTTCATGGGACCGTTCGAGACGATCGATCTGAATGCACCCGGTGGCATAGACGATTACGCACAACGTTTGGGAACGCTGTACCACTCGATCGCACAGGATCGCCGCGATCCGAAACCCTGGTCCCCTGATCTGCTTAAACTCGCCACGGCCGAGCGCC
>NZ_RZRW01001417.1:0-508 GCF_003998745.1 Mesorhizobium sp. M7A.F.Ca.US.014.04.1.1
CGATTTCGATGTCGGCCAGGCCGGCGTCGCCGGCAGCGGCGGCACCTTCACCGACAATTTCGTTGGCGTGGACATGGATCAGAACGGCGCCGGCACCTATAATTTCAATGTGCTGAACGCGACCTTCACCACGGCGAACTATGCGACCCTGTTTGGTGCCGGCGGCGCGGGCTCGCAGATCAACGTCAACCGCGGCGGTGCCGCATCGCCGGTCGTGCGTGGCCTGTTCACGGGCAACATCCTCAACAACAACATCAACAACGCGGATTCCGGCACCGGACCAGGTATCAGTGTCTCCATCAACGGGACCGCCACCGGCAGCAACACGGTGACCGTCAAGCTCGACGGCAACACTGTCACGCACGTCGCGAACTATGGCATCCTGGTCGCGAACGGCGACGGCAATGGGATCGTCAATGCCACCATCACCAACAACACCGTCAGCACGACGACCGCAGCCGCGCTCGAGGCGATCCGCGTCAATGGCGGGATAACCTCGAGCCCCGCT
>NZ_RZRW01001418.1:0-506 GCF_003998745.1 Mesorhizobium sp. M7A.F.Ca.US.014.04.1.1
CCACCGACATCGACGGCGCACCGCTGATCCTGGTGCCGATGCTTGCGGCGCACACCGGCGCGCTGCTTGCCGACCCGCGCTGTTCCCTGTTGCTCGGCGAACCAGGCAAGGGCGACCCGCTGGCGCACCCGCGCCTGACACTGGTCTGCCAGGCGGTAAGGATCGAGCGCGGATCGGCCGAACACGCCCGCACCGAGCGCCGTTACCTCAATCACAATGCCAGGGCGAAACTTTACGCCGGTCTCGGTGACTTTTCGATCTTTCGCCTCGATCCGCAACGCGCCAGCCTCAACGGCGGCTTCGGCAAGGCCTATCAGCTCGACCGATCGGATCTGCTCGCCAGCGGACCGGTCGTCGAGGAACTCGCGGCGCGCGAACAATCGGCCATCGACCACATGAACGCCGACCATCTCGACGCGATCGCCGTTTACGCACAGCATTTCGCCAAAGTATCCGGCAACGGCTGGCGTATTGCCGGATTCGATGCCGATGGCATGGATCTGGTG
>NZ_RZRW01000142.1:0-9138 GCF_003998745.1 Mesorhizobium sp. M7A.F.Ca.US.014.04.1.1
GCGACCAGCATTTCGGCGTGCCTTTCGACATCGGCTGCGCCTGGCTGCATGCCGCCGACCGCAATCCCTATTTTCCCGAAGCGCAAGTGGCAGGCTGGACGTTGCATCATCACGACATGAATGTCGATCATCTCTACTACCGCGAGCGCAAGGCGAGCGAAGCGGAAGAAGCCGACATGAAGGCCGCCGACGCAAAGCTGTTCGAACTGCTGGCCAGGCATGAAGTGAAGGACGGAGATGACGATCGTCTTTCGGCGCTGTTGGCAAAAGGCCATGCGCCGCGCGCCGCCGCCACCTTCGCCGGGCCGATGGATTTCGGCGCCGACGAGGACGAAATCTCGATCCTGGACTTCCAAGCCGCCGCCGATCTCGACCCGAACTACTTCAGCAAGGAGGGCCTTGGCGCGCTGGTGGCGCGTTTCGGCGCCGGCGTGCCGGTCGAACTGTCGACGCCGGTGCGTAAGATCCTGTGGGACGTGCCCGGCGTCGCCTGCGTCACCGATCGCGGCACCGTCCGCGCCAAAGCGGTGATCGTGACCGCTTCGCCGGCGGTGCTCGCCTTCGAGGAGTTCGCGTTCTCGCCGGCCCTGCCCGACACCCATTTTGGCGCCTTCTTCGACCTGCCGATGGGCATGCTGACCAAATTGCCGGTCGAAATATCGGGCACAAGGCTCGGGCTGCAGCCTTTCGACGACCTGCTGATCGAACGGATGGCCAGGCACGACATCTATTTCCTGTGCTTCCCGTTCGACCTTGACCTGATGGTCGGGTTCGTCGGCGGCGATTTCGCCTGGGAAATGTCGGCGGCCGGCGAGGCGGCCGGCATCGACTTCGTCGTCGACCGGCTGTGCGGCATCTTCGGTGGCGATACGCGCAAGCATGTCGGACGCGCCATGATGACCAATTGGGGCGGCGAGCGCTTCGTGCGCGGCGCCTACGTCGCCGCCCGCCCTGGCCGTTCACTGGCGCGCGCCGCGCTCATGCAGCCGGTGGCCGACAAGATCTTCTTCGCCGGCGAGCACTTGGCCGGCCCGCTGATGCAGACCTGCGGCGGCGCACGGCTGTCGGGCGAAGCGGTGGCAAGACAGGTTGTCGCCCAGCTTGCGGCCAAATAGCTTCAGGAAAATGTGGAACGCCGCGCGGCTGTTCGCGTTGGGCACGGGCCGCCGTGAACATCTATGTCACCTCCGGTGAATTGAGACCGACATGAAACTCTTCGACTGCCCCCATTGCGGCCATCGCATCTATTTCGAGAACGCCCAGTGCCTGAACTGCGGGAACCCCGTGCTCTACGATCCCGAGCACGCCTGTTTCGCGCTGGCGAGCGCCGACGGCATCTTCCAGTGCACCAACGCCGATGAATGCGCCTGCAACTGGATGGCCGAGCCCGGACACGCCTTTTGCCGCGCCTGTGCGCTCAACCAGTTGATCCCGGATCTCTCCGTCGACGGCAACCGCCGCCGCTGGATCCGTGTCGAAGCGGCGAAGAAGCGCGCCATCTATTCGCTGCTGGCCTTCGGGCTGCCGGTGGCGCCCAAGCAGAACCCCGCCGACGAGATCGGGCTGGCCTTCGACTTCCTCGCCGATCCGATCGGCGGCGGCCCCGGCGGCGAGCGGATCCTGACCGGCCACGACAATGGCCTGATCACGCTCAACGTCGCCGAGGCGGATTCGGCCGAGCGCGAAAAGCGCCGCGTCGAGATGGGCGAGAACTACCGCACCTTGCTCGGTCATTTCCGTCATGAGCTTGGGCACTATTATTGGGACCGCCTGATCCGCGACGATCCGCACCGGCTCGAAGCTTTCCGCGCACTGTTCGGCGATGACCGCGCCGATTACGAACAGGCGCTGAAGGCCTATTATGCCAATGGTGCGCCGCCCGACTGGCAGCAAGGCCACATCTCGGCCTATGCGACCTCGCATCCATGGGAGGACTGGGCCGAGACCTGGGCTCACCACCTGCACATCACCGACACGCTGGAAATGGTGCACGCACTGAACTTTCCGCTCGGCCGGCTGGAGACGGTGGAGGCCAACGACTTGCCGCGCGGCGACACAGGCGGCGAATTGCAGGCCGCACCCTCGGAGCCGCCGACCGCGCCCGAGTCTTTCGAAAAGATCCTGGCCCGCTGGCTGGTGCTGTCGGAAGCCTCCAATTCGATCAACCGCTGCATGGGCCTGCCGGACCTCTATCCCTTTGTCATTTCGGACGTCACGGCGCGGAAATTGGACTTCGTTCACGAACTTCTGACCGATTTGCCTGGAGAACAGGGAACAAATCGTGAGTTGGCACAGGCGCTTTAGCGGGAACGCATGAGCTGCTGCCCCGTTTTCGCTGGCGAGGGACCATGAAAACGGAGAGAAACCATGAAATCCCTGTTGTTTCCGGCGGTCGCCGGAATGCTGACCGTGATGTCGGGCGCCGCGTTTGCCGACACCGCCGTCTCAGCCGTCACCGATCTTAACGTTCGCGCCGGACCCGGCCCGCAATACCCTGTCATCGGCGTGCTCGCCGCCGGTCAGTCGGCAACGCTCAATGGCTGCATCGAAAACAGCAAATGGTGCACCATAGCCGAGGCCGGCGGCCAGGGCTGGGTCTATTCCGACTATGTGACGGCCGATATAGGCGGCAGCCGGGTGGTGCTGACGCAACGGCGCGCCAGCGTTGCTGTCGTCTCGCCGCCGGAGGACATCGGCAACTACTCGACCGATTATACCGGCGCGATCATCGCCAGCGATCCGGTCGTCGATGACTTCCCGCCGCCCCCGGCTGAAGTCCGCACCTATGTCGACACGCACCGCCTCGATCCCATCTATCTCGATGGCGAAGTGGTCACCGGCGCGACCCTGCCCGACACCGTCGAGCTGCGCGAGATTCCAGACTACAATTACCGCTATGTCTATGTGAACGGCCAGCGGGCGCTGATCGATCCGCAGACCCGGCGCATCATGTACGTCGTGCGCTGACGACAATTGACATAAGCGGCCGCTGCCACAGCAGCGGCCGCCGGCAGGCGGCACCGCAGCGTCGCCTCTTGTGCGCCGACGCTGCTCTGAGCATTGTCCTTTGCGGAAGACTTCCGATTTTTCCGGCGGTCGGTTAGTCAATAGGCGATGACTTTGGCAAAGGAGCCCGCGTGACCATCGATCCGGCCGCCTTCGAGCGCTACAGGCATTCGCCGAACGCCAGGACGACCTTGCCGCGCCTGTTGCTCGGAACGGGGATCGTCGTCCTTTTTTGGGCAGCAACCACCGTGGCCGTGCTGGTCGGCGGCACCTATGCCTTCTTCGCCCGGCAGGCGGCCCCATCATCCGGCATGCAGGGTTTCCTCGCCTCGCCCATCGGCATTCTCACCGCGCTCGTCTCGTTCGCCGGCATCTGGATCGGCCTGTGGGTCGCGATGCGCTGGGTGCATGGCGAGAAGCTGTCGGCGCTGCTCGGCAACAGCCGGCGTGTTTCATGGTCCGGCTTCCTCAAGGGGCTGATCGCGGTGCTGATCACCTCGTTGATCTCCGAAATCCTGCTCTATCTCTTGCAGCCGCAGATCGCGCGCGGCCCGATCAGCCTGTCGTCCTGGCTGCTGTTTGCGATCCCGATCGCCGCGCTCACTCTGTTGCAGACCTCGTCGGAAGAGTTGCTGTTTCGCGGCTACCTGCTGCGCGGGCTGGCCAGCCGGTTCAAGAGCCCGTTCATCTGGGCGCTGCTGCCGGCCCTGCTGTTCACCTCGCTGCATTGGAGTGCGAGTTCGTCGCCAGCCATCAACGCCTGTGTGCTGGCGTCGATCGCCGCTTTCGCGTTGCTGCTGACGCTTGTCGTTTACGCAACAGGCAATCTCGGCGCCGCGCTGGGTGCTCATCTCGGCAACAACCTGACCGGCTTCCTGCTGATCTCGCATCAGGAAAGCTACAATTCCTTCGCCCTGTTCAACGCCAGGCCGCTCGAGGGACCGGGCTGGGCAACGTCGGATGCGGTTCTCATCGCCTTCATCGGCATCGCCTGCAGCCTGCTGACCATCGGGCTGCTTTTGCATCCGCGCTCGCCGCTCAAGGTCGCCGCCGAGCTTCCGGACCGCGCGAGCACGGCCTGAATGCGGGTCCGGGAATGACGCTACCCGGCCCTTGTCTTGACTCTTGCGCAGATTTCCTGTCTACACGCCCCGAATTCCGCGACGAGTATCCCTCCGAGCAAGCCGACCAGGACGCCGAAACCTCTTTGAGGTGAAGTGCTGTAAATCGATCCTGGAGGCCAACACCCGGCAGCGCTGAGCGCCCCCGGGTGCTTTTTGGTTTTGGCTTTTGCTTGGACTTTTGGTTGGACACTGGGCGCGAACGCATTACCTCTCGGGCACCATCCGGGTGCCAGGGAAAAGGAAAACGAATGTTTGAATCGCTACAGGAACGTCTTGGTTCGATCCTGAACGGCCTGACCGGCCGCGGCGCGCTGTCGGAGGCTGATGTCTCGGCGGCGCTGCGCGAGGTGCGCCGTGCGCTGCTCGAAGCCGACGTGGCGCTGGAAGTGGTGCGCTCCTTCACCGACAAGGTGCGCGAGAAGGCCGTCGGCGCTGCCGTGGTCAAGTCGATCAAGCCCGGCCAGATGGTCGTCAAGATCGTTCATGACGAACTGGTCGACATGCTCGGCGCTGAAGGCGTCGCCATCGATCTCAATGCCCCGGCGCCGGTCGTCATCATGATGGTCGGCCTGCAGGGTTCCGGCAAGACGACCACTTCGGCCAAGATCGCCAAGCGTCTTTCCGAGCGTCAGAACAAGAAGGTCCTGATGGCCTCGCTCGACACGCGGCGCCCCGCCGCGCAGGAGCAGCTTCGCCAGCTCGGCGAACAGGTCAAGGTCGCCACGCTGCCGATCATCGACGGCCAGTCGCCGGTCGACATCGCGCGCCGCGCCGTGCAGGCGGCCAAGCTCGGCGGCCACGACGTCGTCATCCTCGACACCGCCGGCCGCACCCATATCGACGAGCCGCTGATGGTCGAGATGGCCGACATCAAGAAGGTATCGAGCCCGCACGAAATCCTGCTGGTCGCCGATTCGCTGACCGGCCAGGACGCCGTCAACCTGGCCAAGAGCTTCGACGAGCGCGTCGGCATCACCGGTCTCGTGCTGACCCGCATGGACGGCGACGGCCGTGGCGGTGCTGCCCTTTCGATGCGCGCCGTCACCGGCAAGCCGATCAAGCTGATCGGCACCGGCGAAAAGATGGACGGGCTGGAGGAATTCCACCCCAAGCGCATCGCTGACCGCATCCTCGGCATGGGCGACATTGTCTCGCTCGTCGAAAAGGCCGCCGAGAACATCGACGCCGAACAGGCGGCGGCGATGGCCAAGAAGATGCAGTCGGGCAAGTTCGACCTGAACGATCTCGCCGGCCAGCTTCAGCAGATGTCGAAGATGGGCGGCATGGGCGGCATCATGGGCATGATGCCCGGCATGGGCAAGATGAAGGACCAGATGGCCGCCGCCGGTCTCGACGACAAGATGTTCGGCCGCCAGCTCGCCATCATCTCGTCGATGACCAAGGCAGAGCGCGCCAATCCCGATTTGCTCAAGCATTCGCGCAAGAAGCGCATCGCTGCCGGTTCCGGCACCGACGCGGCCGAAATCAACAAGCTGCTCAAAATGCATCGCGGCATGGCCGACATGATGAAGGCAATGGGCGGCAAGGGCAAAGGCGGCGGCCTGATGCGCGGCATGATGGGCGGCCTCGCCTCCAAGATGGGCCTCGGCGGCATGATGCCCGGCGGTATGGGTGGCATGATGGGCGGCGGCATGCCGGACCTGTCGAAGATGGATCCCAAGCAGCTCGAAGCCTTGCAGAAGCAGGCGCAGGCAGCCGGCCTAGGCGGCGGCATGAAAGGCCTTCCCGGCGGCGGTGGCCTGCCCAGCGGCATGCCAGGTTTGCCCGGCGGCATGAAACTTCCCGGGCTTCCCGGCCTCGGCGGTGGCGGGCTGCCCGGCCTTGGCAAGAAGAAGTGAGGACGCCATGAACGAAGAAAAGGACATGGCCGACGCCCGCGCCCTCCTGGCAGATTACCGGGCGTCGATCGACAACATCGACGCAGCCCTCATCCACATGCTTGCCGAGCGCTTCCGCTGCACCAAGGCGGTTGGCGTGCTGAAGGCGACTCATGGCTTGCCGCCGGCCGACCCGGCACGCGAGCAGCAGCAGATCGCCCGGCTTCGCCAACTGGCGAAGGATGCCCATCTCGACCCGGATTTCGCGGAAAAGTTCCTCAACTTCGTCGTCCGCGAAGTGATCCGCCACCACGAACAGATCGCCGCTTCCAACGGCGTGACGAAAACCAACTGAAACCCAATCAACGAACTTAGTTTTTAGGAGAAAAGAAATGCCCTTGAAGATCCGACTGGCCCGTGCGGGCTCGAAGAAGCGTCCTTACTACCACGTCGTCATTGCCGACGCCCGTTCGCCGCGTGACGGCCGGTTCATCGAGTCCATCGGCTCGTGGAACCCGCTGCTGCCCAAGGACGGCGAACGCGTCAAGGTCGACGCCGACCGCGTCAAGCATTGGCTGGCGCATGGCGCCCAGCCGACCGACCGCGTGCTGCGCTTCCTCGACGAGGCCGGCCTCGTCAAGCGCGACGCCCGTTCCAACCCGAAGAAGGCCGAGCCGGGCAAGAAGGCGCAGGAACGCGCTGCTCTTCTGAAGAAGGCGCAGGAAGATGCCGCTGCTGCCGTTGCCGCCGCCGCGGCTGCACCGGCCGAGGCGGAAGCCGCAACCGCCGAATAAGTATTTGCTCTATCGCATCCAGGAAAACGGCGGGCCATGTGCCCGCCGTTTTTTCATTCGACCCTGTCTGTAAAAGCCGCCCGGTCAATAGCCGCGCGGGCAGCGGTCAATATAGACGCGGCCACGGCTATCGCGGTAGCGGCATTCGCCACGCTCGCTCGCCCGGCCGATCAGCGCGCCGGCAACAGCGCCGACAGCACCACCGACGACGGCGCCTTCAACCGGATCGCCGGCGACGGCCGCACCGACGGCAGCGCCACCGAGGCCGCCTACGGCCGCGCCTTTTTCCGTTTGCGAACAAGCGGCGAGCGGCACCAGCAGCGCCATCAAAAGCATCGTTTTCTTCATCGTCGTTCCTCTCCGATAGGAGCCGCCTCCGCCGCCGGGCGAATCTCTAACTCGCAACTCGACGATTCGATCCCTGAGATATTGCCCGGCAAAGGGTTCAGGCTTCGAGCCGAAAGCGGTGCTTCGATCCGGATCTAACGGCTGAACGGGATCAGCGCGCGGAGCCTGGAATCGCGCAGATACAGGCCACCCCACAGGATAATGCCGAGATAGACGCCGAACAGAATGTGCGAGAACAGCGGGTTGTCGACGCGGACATTGGTGGCGATGGCGCCGCCCATATAGGCAGTAAGCAGGATGGCGCCGAGCACCGAGGTGCGCGGCAGCGCGTAGAGAGCGGTCGAGATCAGGCCGATGACGCCAAGCATGCGCGCGACATTCGGATCGGCCGGCCAGCCAAGCGGTACCATCGTCTGGATGACGATATCGAGCGGCGGCAGCTTGATGGCGCCGTCGAAGATCATGAACAGCACGATGACGCCGCTGAGCGCGCGGCCGGTCCACAAAGCGCCCGGCGAGACGGGCGCGGTTTCGGAAATGCTCATGATGGTCCCTCCTGATGGTTCTATCCCCTTCTTGCTGGGGTCGAACCAAGGACGTGGCATGGAGCGGCGATCCGACAGCGGGGCAGATTCTTTTAAGCCCGCGCGCCTTTGCCTACGAAAAATAGAACTTTTCCGCCGGGATCATCTTCGGCGGCGTTTCGCCAAGCGCCTCGAACACCGAGATTTCGCAGACACGGCAGAGGCTGTCGAGAGCGAGGTCGTTGGCTTCGGTCCCGAACGGATCCTCGAGCTCTTCCGACAGCGCGTCGAGGCCGAAGAAAGTGTAGGCGATCAGCGCGGTGAACAGCGGCGTCGCCCAACCGGTGGTCGAGATCAGGCCGATCGGCAGCAGCAGGCAGACGATATAGGCCGTGCGATGCACCAGCAGCGTGTAGGCGAACGGCAAGGGCGTACCGGCGATCCGCTCGCAGCCGGCCTGGATGGCCGCGACCGACGCGAGCCTCTCATCGAGGATACGAAAGCCGATCGTGTCGACGTCGCCCGCCAGGCGCTGCGCATTGGCACGCCGGCCCATGCGCCTGACCATCTCATCCGCCGGATTGGAAAAGGCTGCTGCCTTGTCCGCCTCCGCGTCGATGAAGGCACGGGCATCCTTCATGCTGTCGATCTTGCGCAACTGCCCGCGCAGGAAATGACAGAAGGCGAGCGCTTCCATCAGCAGGGCGCGCTGTTCGGTCTGGTCCGGGATGAGGCTGGTGGTGGCGCGTGCCAGGTTGCGCATTTCGAAGACCAGCGCGCCCCACAGCTTGCGCGCCTCCCACCAACGGTCGTAGGCGGCGTTGTTGCGGAACGAGAGATAGATCGACAATGTCACGCCGACCAGGCCGAAAGGCGTGATGTTGAAGACGCTGAAATCAAGCTGGAACCGGCGCGCCGCGGCCAGGATGATCGCGGAATAAAGCGCGAAGCCCAATATTTGCGGCAGAATGCGTGGCACGACCGAACCGCGCATGATGAAGAACAGCTGCAGGAATGTGGGGCGCGGGCGAACGATCATCGAAGGCCTTTCACGGACCGGCACTGGCCCTCAGCTTCTCTATTGTGCGATGCGACAGCTCTGCAAGCCCAGCCGCCAGCGACATCGCCATGTCGTCCTTGCAGCGCCTGGACTATCGGCACGCGCCGGTCGCGGATATTGAAGAGCACGTGGGCTGCGGCCCGTTTTTTGCAGGCGAGGGAAGACAGATGGCCGGCGAAACCGATCTCAAGACACTGCTGGCGTCGATGACACCGGAGCTGCTCGCCGGCGCCTATGTCTTCGTCACGCTGGCACCCGGCGTCCCTCAGCCGGAAGGCGTTGAGCCGGTGATGGTGTTTCGCGAGCGCGAGGGTGTGACGCTGATCGTGACCGAGGAGGAGGCCAACGCCGCGGCACTGACCGCTTCGTTCCGCTGCCGGATGCTGACGCTGAACATCCATTCGTCGCTGGAAGCCGTCGGCTTCCTCGCCGCCATCACCACGC
>NZ_RZRW01000142.1:9148-11182 GCF_003998745.1 Mesorhizobium sp. M7A.F.Ca.US.014.04.1.1
TTCTTTCCCGCCGATAGGGCGGAGGAGGCACTGAAGCTGCTGATCGGGCTGGCCGAAGACAACCGAGTGTAGCGCATCGGCGAAGCTGCCGATCTCCCTCGTGGGGGAGATTGGCCTTCATCAATGCTCCGCAAACCTTCAGCATCCCGGCCGAGGGCGGAGCCCGCGACCGCGGGCCAGCCGCGCTAGCGGCGGTGCGGCCCGTGAGCGAAAACTAAATCAGCCGTCAGGCCGCCTTCTTCTTCGGCTGGATCAGGCCGCGCTCGACCAAAAGCTCGGCGATCTGCACCGCGTTGAGTGCGGCGCCCTTGCGCAGATTGTCGGAGACGATCCACATCGACAGGCCGTTGTCGATGGTCGAATCCTCGCGGATGCGCGAGATGAAGGTGGCGTCCTCGCCGGCCGATTCCAGCGGCGTGATGTAGCCTCCGTCCTCGCGCTTGTCCAAGACCTGGCAGCCTGGGGCTTCACGCAGGATATCCCGCGCGTCGTCGGCGGTGATCGGCTTTTCGAACTCGATGTTGACCGCTTCCGAGTGGCCGATGAACACCGGCACGCGCACGCAGGTCGCCGTCAGCTTGATCTTGGGATCGAGCATCTTCTTGGTCTCGGCGACCATCTTCCATTCTTCCTTGGTGAAGCCGTCGTCGAGGAAGACGTCGATATGCGGGATGACGTTGAAGGCGATGCGCTTGGTGAACTTCTTGACGTCGACGGTGTCGGCGACAAACACCGCGCGTGTCTGCGTGAACAGCTCGTCCATGCCTTCCTTGCCGGCGCCAGACACCGACTGGTAGGTGGCGACAACGACGCGCTTGATGGTGGCGAAATCGTGCAGCGGCTTCAGCGCCACCACCAGCTGCGCCGTCGAGCAGTTCGGATTGGCGATGATGTTCTTGCGCGTGAACAGCGAGATCGCGTCCGGGTTCACTTCCGGCACGATCAGCGGCACGTCCTGGTCGTAGCGGAAGGCCGACGAATTATCGATGACGACGCAGCCCTGCTTGCCGATCTTCGGCGACCATTCCTTGGAGACGTTGCCGCCGGCCGACATGATGCAGATATCGGTGTCGGAAAAATCATACTGGTCAAGCGACTTCACCTTCAGCGTGCGGTCGCCGAACGACACTTCCGTGCCCTGGCTGCGCCGTGAGGCCAGCGCCACCACCTCGCTTACCGGAAAGCCGCGCTCTTCCAGTATGTTGAGCATTTCCCGGCCCACATTGCCCGTGGCGCCGACGATCGCTACCTTGAAACTCATCGAAAAATCTCCTGTCCCTCTCCGCTTGGTTTTTGGAGAAACCCGCTGGCCGCTGCGGGTTCCGTCCCCCGGGCCGAACCCGGGAGAGGGTGGTTAGGCCAAGGGAATCACACCGTTTTGGTGGTGGTTTTGCCAGTTTTCTCGGCCAAGAATGTGGTTTTGCTGAAACGAGGAGATGCGCCGACGCGCCCGGCCCAATGATGTGCATTGAGGCTGGGGGCATCGAATGCAGGAAGAGCCGTCAAAAGGCCGCGCATCGAAACTGTCCCGTTCGGTGCCGGCTTTTACGCGGTTTGCGGCAAGAGTCAATTGCCGAGCGGCGCCTGGTTTTGCGCGCGCCCTGTACAATCGCGGCTGCGCGAAGTACGAACGGCCAAGATTGTTTGGCTGGCGCGAGGCCCGCCCCGGCATGTGCTCCGTGATGAGCGCGGACCCTAAAATTCCGAAAGAGTGAGATGTCCAACTTCGAAGCACTTGTTCCAGCGCTTGCCAGGGCGCTGGAGAAACGCGGCTATTCCGAGCTGACGCCCGTCCAGAAGGCGGTCGTGGCGCCCGAGCTCGGCGAGGCCGATGCGCTGGTTTCGGCGCAGACCGGCTCCGGCAAGACGGTGGCCTTCGGCCTCGCTCTGGCGCCGACCCTGCTTGAGGGCGCGGAGCGCTTCGGCCACGCCGCCGCACCGCTGGCGCTGGCGGTGGCGCCGACGCGCGAACTCGCCTTGCAGGTGACGCGCGAACTGGAATGGCTCTACGAACTGACCGGTGCCACCGTGGCG
>NZ_RZRW01001419.1:0-503 GCF_003998745.1 Mesorhizobium sp. M7A.F.Ca.US.014.04.1.1
CTCTCACACGGCATTCTCGCCCAGTCGATCGGCGGCGGTGGCGGCAATGGCGGATCTGTCGGAACGTTTGCCGTCGGTCTGTTCGGCGCCGCTTCCGTGGCGATCGGCGGCGGTGGCGGCGATGGCAATCTCAGCAACCAGGTCACGGTCACCCACAAAGGTGACATTCATGTCGGCGGCATGGGCTCGAAGGCCATCCTTGCGCAATCGGTCGGTGGCAGTGGCGGCAACGGCGGTTCGGCTTATTCAGGCGCGGTCAGCGCTGGTCTCTACGTGTCCGCTTCGGTCGGGGTTGCCGTGGGTGGCGAGGGCGGCAACGGAGGCAATGGTGGAAAGGTAACGGTTCGGGCTGATGGCAACCTGATTGCCGACACCGACGCAGCCGGTTCCGGCGGCATCGTTGCCCAGTCCATCGGCGGCGGCGGCGGCAATGGCGGCCGCGCTGCCACGATTTCGGGTGCAGCCAGCACGGGGGTCAGCGTTTCACTCGGTGTCACTGTTGG
>NZ_RZRW01001420.1:0-501 GCF_003998745.1 Mesorhizobium sp. M7A.F.Ca.US.014.04.1.1
GCCCTGGCGGCGGCCCGCTGCCGAGAGGTGGCGGGGCTAATCCCTATTTCGCAAGCGAGTTGCCGGACAGCTCAAAAACCATCGGCTCGCCTCTGAAATCGGAATAGCGAATCCATCGAGGCGAAATCGTAAAAAGTTGTGCTCCTTGCTTTAGAAACTCCGCTTCAAGCGGACAGTTGGCAACGTGGACATCTCTCAACCGCTGTGATTCGTTAGCCTTGGCAGGTCGGGCCCGGCCTTCGATTTGAACCGTGACATTTTCATCCCAGCCGATCACCATGGCGATCCGGCTGTCTCGTTTGATATTTGCCAGCTTCCGACTTCCGGGAAAGCTGTCGAACACGATGTTGAGGTCGTCGCCCAACGTCACCTGTATGACGGCTGCCTCTGGAGACCCGTCCGGATGCACGGTGCTGATAGCCCCGAGCTTATGCCTAGGTGCCCGCGATCATGCTGACCCCAAGGGAACTTTCGATCAGTTCGCCCCAGTTTGTCGAAGGG
>NZ_RZRW01001421.1:0-497 GCF_003998745.1 Mesorhizobium sp. M7A.F.Ca.US.014.04.1.1
AAGCCCCTCCGCTCAGAGCCGCTACCGCTGTTTGCTGCCGCCTCCGCGCGCGAGCAGCGGACGGTGCCGGAGATCCAGGAGCCCAGCGTTACGCTGCGTGCCATGACATCAGGCGGCGAGGTCGTCGAAGACTACGGACATGTCGGGCTGACTCTGCGCGAGCATCCTGTTTCGTTCCTGCGCGCCGATCTGCGCCGCAAGCGCATCGTCTCTTGTCGAGAAGCAATGCAGGCGCGTGACCGACAATGGCTGGAGGCGGCCGGGCTCGTGCTGGTTCGCCAACGGCCTGGCTCAGCCAAGGGCGTGATGTTCATCACGATCGAGGACGAGACCGGGATCGCCAACCTGGTTGTGTGGGTCAAGGTGTTCGAAAAATATCGCAGGGTCGTGCTCGGCGCCGGCATGATCGGCGTCCATGGGCGGATTCAGCGCGAAGGCGAGGTGGTCCATCTCGTCGCTCACCGTTTGAGCGATCTTTCCGCCGATCTGGCTAGCGT
>NZ_RZRW01001422.1:0-497 GCF_003998745.1 Mesorhizobium sp. M7A.F.Ca.US.014.04.1.1
GCGCCGGGCTCCGGCGCCAGCGTCTCGCTCGATGGCGTCAATGGCGACATCGCCTCGCTGAAGACCGAAATCGCCGGCTTGAAGGACGCCGGCGGCAACGGCGATGCAGCGGCGAAGATGGTCGGGCTGTCCTCGGGCCTGGAGCAGGTCAAGGCTGATGTCGCGGCGCTGAAATCGGCTGTCGAGAAAGGTGGAGCAGGCGACGCGGCCGGCGTCACCGCACTGGGCGACAAGGTCGCGCAGATCGAGACGGCGGTCGCCGCCCTCGGCAAGGCGGGCAGCGCGGCGCCGGTCGATCTTGGTCCGCTCACCGAAAAACTGGCAGGCCTCGACGCGCAGGTGAAGTCGGCCGGCGAGGCGGCTACCGCGCAGGATGGCCGGCTGAAAGCGCTGGAGCAGTCTGTGTCGCAGCTGTCCGGCAAGGTCGAGGCGGCGGCGGGACAGCCGAAGATCGCGCTTGCCATCGCGGCGTCGGCCTTGAAGGCGGCGCTTGAGCG
>NZ_RZRW01001423.1:0-497 GCF_003998745.1 Mesorhizobium sp. M7A.F.Ca.US.014.04.1.1
CACCTGAGCCCCTTTGCCAAGCGCGCCGCCACCGCCCGCCGCACCGTAGACCCCGGTCACATCCCGCGCACGTTTGATGTGGCGCACGGTACCTCGGAAATAGGTCTTGGAGACGCCGAAGGCGAGACCGCCCGAGACGCCGCCGACCGAGATGGGATAGCGGCGGCCATGGAAGGTCAGCGTTCCTTCGCCTCCGGAGCCACCGACGAAGAAGGCCGCCTTGTAGACGGCGAAGCGGATCGTGCCGCTGTCGGCATGCGCGGCGCTGGCAAAGCCGATGCTCGCGGTGGCGACGGCGGCAACCGCTATGGAACGAAATCCGGATGAAATCTTCATGGTGAGAACTCCTCAATGTCGCCGCTTTGCCGGCCAGGATGTCTGGGTGGGATCAAAGCTACAACTGAACAGTCTCGCCCGCGGTTTGGTTCCAGGCCCCGTGATTTGGTTCCAGGCATCATTCGAATCCGGCTGCGGGAAGGCCGGGGAGAGGGCGGAGG
>NZ_RZRW01001424.1:0-496 GCF_003998745.1 Mesorhizobium sp. M7A.F.Ca.US.014.04.1.1
AAGCCGTTGCGGGCGGCTCCGGCCGGCATGGCATCGAGCAAGGCGCTGCGGCTGATGCCATCGGCGATCCGGCCGCGCATGGCGTCGATCGCCTCGCGCACGCCCTCAATCGTCTCGCCATAGCGCTTGTAGGGGACGCATTCGCCGCGGCCGAAATGGCCGCCGTCGCTGATCGTGCAGGAGATCACTTCGGCTTCGGTCTTGGAACCGCGCGAAATGGTGAAGGTTCCGGCGATGGGAAAACGCTCGGCCTCGACCGAAATGACACGCGCCATATTTTTCTGCTCCTGCTGTGCGACAAGCGTTGTCGGCAAATCGACAGGTCAGACCCGTCAGGCTAAACAGGACGCCATGTTGACCATCGGCAAGCGCGACGCAAGCGGCACGACCGCAGGGGAGGCTGACCACGAACCGCGCGTGGCGATCGGCGAGGAGGACGGCGTTCTTGGCTGCGCTTTCTCCGGAATCTGGACGACACGGACCGTTGCACTCGTCG
>NZ_RZRW01001425.1:0-493 GCF_003998745.1 Mesorhizobium sp. M7A.F.Ca.US.014.04.1.1
GCTTTTAGGTGGGCTGTGGGTCAAGTGGATTGCTAATACGAGGCTCAAGGACCTTATCGTTATGCTTGTCTCTGCCGGCTGCGCCACATTCTATTGGTGGTGGAGAGACTGCTATGCCCTTCAGGGCGGGCTAGCGATGGAGCGCCTTCGAAGGTGAAAGCAATTCCCGCGTCCTCAAACGCCTGACGCATGGCCGCGATCTTGTGGGGACGCGGATTTCGAATACCGTTCTCAAAATCTCTGATCGTCATTTCGCTAACGCTCGCTTTTGCGGCAAGCCGTACTCGCGGCCAGTTCAGCAGGGCGCGTGCTGCTCTCGATTGAGCTGGTGAAAGTTGGGTTCGGCTGTCCATAGGATTTGAACATTCGATACGTCTAAAATGTTCCTTCGATCTATCGACGATCGAAAGATCGAGCAATTCCCGCGCGGGGGACGGTCGTCACGAGCGATGTCTCAGCGATGCATGCGTCAGGCAATAGGCCGGCCCTGGGA
>NZ_RZRW01001426.1:0-493 GCF_003998745.1 Mesorhizobium sp. M7A.F.Ca.US.014.04.1.1
GGCAATTTGATTGGTCCGCACGCTCTCGCTTTGCAGCACTTCGTCAAAGAATTCGTGTCGGTTGCGACCGCTTCCTTTCGCCCGGTAAAGAGCGAGGTCGGCGTTGACGAGCAGTTGCTTGGCGTCGGTTCCGGCGGCAATTCCGATGCTCACCCCGAACCGGCACGGGTTGCCCTGAAAATCGACCGGTCGGCGCATCTGCGTGATGATGCGGTCGCCGAGCGCGGAAAGTTGCTTGTCATCACGTCCATGGCTCACCACGACGAACTCGTCACCGCCGATGCGTGCAACAAAATCACCGGGACCCGTGTTGACCTTGATGACCTTGGAGGCGTGCACCAGCATGGCGTCACCGGCTGCGTGGCCGAGTGTATCGTTGATCTGCTTGAAGCGGTCGAGGTCCAGATGCAGCAGCGCTGTGCGGGTCCCCGTTGCGCTTTTTTCGGCAAGCAACTCATCGAGATAGCGGCGGGTTGGGCGGCCGGTCAGCGGG
>NZ_RZRW01001427.1:0-431 GCF_003998745.1 Mesorhizobium sp. M7A.F.Ca.US.014.04.1.1
CAGGTTAGCTGAATTAGGCATGTCGATGTGTCGGCCAAAGACAAATGCCAGATCGGGCCTCTCCTGCGCGACAAGCTCCTCGCAACTTGGAAAGCACTTCGTCTTTAATCTTTGAGCGAGGGCGGGTCCGGTCGTTCCTGTGGGATCGGAGATTCCTACAAATTCGACGTCGGCTTTGAGTAGGGCCTGGAGGTAGAGCGGGACGTGCCAATGGGCCGTATCGATTAGTGCAACTTTTATCAAGGGAGCGCGTCTCCTTTGCGGCAAGTTTCATAGTGAAAGTGCTTCGACTCCTTTTCGGTACCGCAAGGGCTGTGCCGGAGCGTGAGCCGCTCATAATCCTTGGCGCCAAGTGCGCCGCGGCACCGGGCCTCGTCGAGGGTATCAGGTCGAAGCCTACCCACGGAGGACGACGGTTTGCCTTTGCCGGC
>NZ_RZRW01000143.1:0-4919 GCF_003998745.1 Mesorhizobium sp. M7A.F.Ca.US.014.04.1.1
GTATCGGTCCGGTCAATGAGAAACTGCTCAAGGCACAAGGCGTCACCAGCTTCGCCCAGATCGCGTCCTGGACAGCGGCCGATATCAAACGGATCGAGGACGTCATGAATTTCGATGGCCGCATCGCGCGCGAACGCTGGATCGAGCAGGCCAAGCTGCTCGCCGCCGGCAACGAGAAGGAATTCGCCAAGCAGTTTCCAACAGCCGGAACCTCCAGCAACAGCTGATCGCCAGGCACGACCTGAAGATTGCAAGCGGCGGCGCCATATCGGCGTCGCCGTTTGCTCTTGGTTCCTGAGTTGGCCCAAAGGTCGGCTTTAAGAGGCAGCGTGCCGTTCCCTCGATTGCGCGCGGGCGGCACCCCATATAGAGCGGTTGATGGCTTCATTGACCGCAGCATTCGGTGCCCATGTCCCTGCCCGCCGCAATTTTTCGCAATGACAAAAGCGCGCGCCAGCTCGTTTTCGACCGGCCGGCCGATATCATCGTGGCGCACGATGCAGGCGATTTCGGGCCGGCTCTGGAAGCAGCACAAGCCGCGCATGATGCAGGCAAATGGCTTGCCGGCTATTTCTCGTATGAGGCGGGCTACCTGCTCGAACCCAAGCTCGTTCCCCTGCTGCCGAATGGACGCCGCGCCCCACTCGTGTGCCTTGGGGTTTTCGATGCCCCGGTCGAACAGGCGGTGCCGCCGCGCAATATGGCGGCGACCAATGGCCCGATCTTCGACGCCCGTGCGACGTGGTCGCCCGAGGATTATGAAAAACGCTTCTCGCGGCTGCACCAGCACATCCGGCAAGGTGATTGCTACCAGGGCAATCTGACCTTTCCCGTGCATGCGCAATGGTCAGGCGAGCCTCTGGCCGCGTTCGATGCGTTGACTGAACGTCAGCCGGTGAAATATGGCGCGCTGATCGCGCTCGGTGAACCCATCGTGCTGTCGCGCTCGCCTGAACTGTTCTTCGAGATCGACGCCGAGGGCATGATCGAGACGCATCCGATGAAGGGAACGGCGCCGCGCGGCGCCACCAAAGCCGAGGACGAACGGCAGAAGATCTTCCTGCGCAATGACGAGAAAAACCAGGCCGAAAACCGGATGATCGTCGATCTCCTGCGCAACGATATCTCGCTGATCAGCGAGGTGGGCACGCTGGACGTGCCGGCGCTGTTCCGCATCGAGACTTACCCGACCGTGCATCAGATGGTGAGCGACGTCAGGGCCAAACTGCTGCCGGGTCTCTCTATCCGCCAGATCTTTGCGGCGCTGTTTCCTTGCGGTTCGATCACCGGCGCGCCTAAGATCCGTGCCATGGAGATCCTGCGCGACCTGGAAGGCACGCCCCGCGATGCCTATTGCGGCGCCATAGGCTGGATCGCACCCGGCGGCCCGATGCGCTTTTCCGTGGCGATCCGCACCATCTCGCTCTTTTCGGGCGGCGAGGCCGTCTACAATGTCGGAGGCGGCGTCGTCTTCGATTCGACGGCGCAGGAGGAGTATCAGGAGTGTCTGCTGAAAGCGCGCTTCGCGACGGGAACACCGCCGACTTTCAGTTGATCGAGACCATGCGCTGGGAACCCGGCTCGGGCTTCCTGCGCTTCGATCGTCATCTTGCGCGCCTCTATGGCTCGGCGGCGGAACTCGGCTTCCGCTGTGATCCAGGCACGGTCGGCGAGGCGCTGAGCAGCGCGGTCGGCGGTTCCGGCGTTGCCACGCGCACGCGTCTCGTCCTGTCGCACGATGGCGAGGTGACGGCCTCTGCGCAGCCTTATGAACCGCTCGCCGCCGACAAAGTCTGGATGCTGCGGCTGGCGCGGACGAGGCTCGATTCGAACGACACGCTGCTGCGCCACAAGACCAGCCGGCGACAGCTTTACACGCGTGCCCGTGCCGAACACCTCATCACGCAGGCCGACGAGGTGCTTATGGCCAACGAGCGTGGCGAGATCTGTGAAGGCACGATCACCAATGTCTTTGCCGATGTCGGCGACGGCGTGCTGGCGACGCCCCGGCTCGATTGCGGCCTGCTGCCTGGCGTATTGCGCGCGCAGCTTCTGGATGAAGGCCGCGCCCGCGAAGCGATCTACAGCTTGGACGATCTGAAATCCGCCAAGTCCCTGTTCGTCGGCAATTCGCTGCGCGGACTGATCCCGGCAAGACTGACCTGAGACATGACGTCCCCAAAACATACGCTGCCCACCCACACGCCCTATGACGGCTCGTCGAAACTGTTCAGCATCGGGCTGAAGCCGCTCGACCCGGCGGCCTGGATCGAGGTCGACGGCCATCTGCTGCCGTATCTCGCCGAAAAGCACCGGCTCTATGCCGAAATCCCAGAGCGCGTTTTCGTCGAGGAGGACGGCACGCGCGACGCCCAGCAGGAAGTGCTCGACTTGCTCGCCGCGCATCTCCCGGAGAGGTTCCCCGAAACCCATCGGCTCGGCGGATCAGGCGTCGAGGTGGCGGGCGCGGCGAGCCGTCTGCCTGCTTCCCTCGCCGATGCGCCGCTGGCCAAAGCCTCACTGCTCGTCCAGGAAGACCTGATCCTGATGCGCAGCAGTGACAGCGGCTGGCGGCTGGTCGCCGGCTCGCTCTGCTTTCCCTCCTCCTGGTCGCTCCTGGAAAAGTTCGGCAAGCCGCTGCAGGACATCCACGCGCCGGTGCCGGGTTTCGGCCCGGGCACGCGTCCGGCGGAACTCATCAACCGGATGTTCGATGGCCTCCAGGGGCAGGCCGTCGAGCGCTACAACTGGTCGATCCAGGCCGACAACGCGCTCTACCATCCGCTCTCCGACCTGCAGCGCATCGACCGCGCCACCAACCGGCCGTCGCGCTTTCCCGATGGCGACATCGACGCCCATGCCTTCATTCGCGTCGAGCGGCAAACCCTACGCAAACTGCCTGTTTCACGCGATATCCTGTTCACCATCCGCATCCATCTCGATCCGCTCGCCGTGCTGGCCAGGCACCCTGATCGGGCGAAGCTCGCGGTGTCTTTCGCCGCCCAGCTCGAAGCACTCGATCTCGCCCAGCTCGACTACAAGGGCCTGACATCGGACCGTGATCGGCTGATGACGGTCCTTAACCACATGGCCAATGACGACTGATCGCTGGTTGGCGCTTTTCGCTGGTTTGTGACAATGATCTGTGATGTAGCGCATGGCCGCCGGGCAAAGATGCCCGGTTTTGTGTGTGCGTTTTCCCAGTTTCCTGGGCTTTGAAGGAGTGCTCGATAAAATGGCGAATGAAAACTGGCCCGTTTACGGTGAGATCAGCGGCCCTGTCGTGATGATCGGCTTCGGCTCGATCGGCCGGGGAACGCTGCCGCTGATCGAACGCCATTTCAAGTTCGACAAGTCGCGCATGACGGTTATCGATCCGCGCGACACCGACCGCAAGCTGCTCGACGAGCGCGGCATCACCTTCGTCCAGGAAGCGGTGACCGAGAAGAACTACAAGAAGCTCCTGACCCCGCTTCTGACCAATGGCGGCGGCCAGGGCTTTTGCATCAACCTGTCGGTTGATACCGGCTCGGTGGACCTGATGCGGCTCTGCCGCAAGCTCGGCGTGCTCTACATCGACACCGTCGTCGAGCCGTGGCTCGGCTTCTATTTCGACGCCAAGGCCGATAACGCCAGCCGCACCAATTACGCGCTGCGCGAGTCGCTGCTCAAGGAAAAGCACGACAAGCCCGGCGGCGCCACGGCGGTCTCCACCTGCGGCGCCAATCCAGGCATGGTCTCGTGGTTCGTCAAGCAGGCGTTGGTCAATCTCGCCACCGATCTTGGCCTGGAGTTCTCGGAGCCCGCGCAGGACGATCGCGAGGGCTGGGCCAAGCTGATGAAGAAGGCCGGCGTCAAGGGCATCCACATCGCCGAACGCGACACCCAGCGCACCAAGAAGCCGAAACCGATGGATGTGTTCTGGAACACATGGTCGGTCGAAGGCTTCATCTCCGAGGGCCTGCAGCCCGCGGAACTTGGCTGGGGCACACACGAGACATGGATGCCGAAGAACGCCAAGAAGCACAAGCACGGCTCGAAGGCAGCCATCTACCTGGAGCAGCCGGGCGCCAACACGCGCGTGCGCTCGTGGTGCCCGACGCCCGGCGCGCAATACGGCCTGCTGGTGACGCATAACGAGGCGATCTCTATCGCCGATTTCTTCACCGTGCGTTCGAAGAAGGGCAAGGTGCATTACCGCCCGACCTGCCACTATGCCTATCATCCCTGCAAC
This sequence comes from Mesorhizobium sp. M7A.F.Ca.US.014.04.1.1, assembly GCF_003998745.1. NCBI lineage: Bacteria > Pseudomonadati > Pseudomonadota > Alphaproteobacteria > Hyphomicrobiales > Phyllobacteriaceae > Mesorhizobium > Mesorhizobium sp. M7A.F.Ca.US.014.04.1.1. The sequence continues at coordinate 4,235 of NZ_RZRW01000143.1, forward strand.
GACGCGATGCTGTCGCTTGACGAGATGTTCGGCGCCGCCGGCAAGCCTCAGCCGGTGCATCATGTGCTCGACGAGAACGAGTTGATCGACGGCGTCGACGAACTCGGCGTGCTGCTCTACGGCCACGACAAGAATGCCTACTGGTACGGCTCGCAGCTGTCGCTCGCCGAGGCGCGCAAGCTGGCCCCCTACCAGAATGCCACCGGCATGCAGGTCACCTCGGCGGTGCTCTCGGGCATGGTCTGGGCGCTGGAGAATCCCGAGGCCGGCATCGTCGAAGCCGACGAGATGGACTACAGGCGGTGCCTGGAAGTGCAGTCCCAGTATCTCGGACCGGTCAAGGGCTACTACACCGACTGGACGCCGCTCGATAACCGTCCCGGCCTGTTCCCGGAAGACCTCGACCGGAACGACCCGTGGCAGTTCCGCAACATCCTTGTGCGATAGCAGCACCGCCCACCTGCCTCACTGCCTTGCAATCGCCCGGAAATCGGGCGATTGAAGGGATGCGGACCATAGCGATACGTATTCATCTGGACGCACGTCGCTCTGGAAACTTGGATGCACGCCTCGTGCTTGTCGAAAATCGATTTCCGATTTTTGGGCCGAAGCGAGAGGAGAGGATTTTCACATGATCATTGCGCGCAAAATTCTTTCGATGAGCGTGGCGGGTGCCCTTTCGGCG
>NZ_RZRW01000143.1:4929-11133 GCF_003998745.1 Mesorhizobium sp. M7A.F.Ca.US.014.04.1.1
GCCCCCAACCAACCGCCGATGGCAGCGGCGCCGAAAGGCGTCGAGGGCTCGTGGATCGACGCCAAGGGCACCGGCCTGTCGACCTTCACCGGCGGCACCTTCACGACGGTAGCCACCGACACCGGCCAGAAGCTTGCCGACGGCAGCTACACGATGACCGGCGCCACATCGGTGCAGATCAACGGCACCTCGCTGATCCGCCAGACCGCGGTCAGCTTCAACTGCCTGATGGTGTCGACAAGCCAGCTCAACTGCACGAGCTCCAGCGGTCAGAATTTCGTGCTGACAAGGCGCGTCTGAACCCACGACCATTCGTTTTCCAAGGACGGCGGCTGGTTGGCCGCCGTCCTTTTTTGTGCCGGCAAAGGGTCCCGGATTCCGCTTGCGTCATCCGGAACGCGATGGGAACATGGCCAAAGCGCCGGCTGTTATGTTCCAGTCAAGCAAGAGCGCTAATGGCCTCTGATCAGCTTTCCGGGAGACGAAGATGAAGAAGCTTGCCGCCATTGCAGCCCTGTCAGCCTCAGCCCTCGGCCTGTCGGCCGGCGCGTCCTTTGCCGACTACACGCTGAACATCCTGCATATCAACGACTGGCACAGCCGCATCGAAGGCAACAACAAATATGAATCGACCTGCTCGGCGGACGAGGAGACCAAGGGCGAGTGCATCGGCGGCGCGGGCCGGCTAATCACCGCGATTGCCCAGGAACGCAAGAAGCTGGAAGGCCAGAACGTGCTGCTGCTCAGCGCCGGCGACAATTTCCAGGGCTCGCTGTTCTACACGACCTATAAGGGCAAGGTCGAAGGCGAATTCCTCAACGACATGAAGTTCGATGCCATGGCCCTCGGCAACCATGAATTCGACGACGGCGAGGCCGCCTTGGCGCCGTTCCTCGACATGATCAAGTTCCCCGTGCTCGGCGCCAATGTGAAGGCCAACGCGCAATCCAAGCTCGGCGACCGCGTCAAGCCATCTGTTGTCGTCGAGGTCGGCGGCCAGAACATCGGCATCATCGGCGCGATCACCAACGACACGCCGGACCTCGCTTCGCCGGGTCCCAACGTCGCCATCGAGGACGACGTCAAGTCGATCACTGCCGAAGTCGAGAAGCTCAAGGGCGAAGGCGTCAACAAGATCATCGCCGTGACCCATATCGGCTACAGGCGCGAACGTGACGTCATCGCCAAGATCCCGGGCATCGATGTCGTCGTCGGCGGCCATAGCCATTCCCTGCTGTCGAACACCGATCCGAAGGCGGAAGGCCCCTACCCGACGATGGTCGACAATCCGGACGGCTACAAGGTGCCGGTGGTGCAGGCGGCCTCCTATTCGAAATATCTCGGCGAGTTCAAGGTGGTGTTCGACGACAATGGCGTCGTCAAATCGGCCAGCGGCGACCCGATCTATCTCGACAAGTCGATCACCCCCGACCCGGCCGTGCTCGCCCGCATCAAGGAGCTTGGGGCGCCGATCGAGGCGTTGAAGAACAAGGAAGTGGCCGAAACCACCGACGTCATCGACGGCAGTCGCGAGAGCTGCCGCACCCGCGAATGCGCGATGGGCAATCTCGTCTCCGACGCCATCCTCGACCGCGTCAAGGGACAGGGCGTCGAGATCGTCATCTCCAATGGCGGCGGCCTGCGCGCCTCGATCGACAAGGGCACCGTCACCATGGGCGAGGTGCTGACCGTGCTGCCCTTCCAGAACACGCTGGCGACCTTCCAGATTTCGGGCAAGGATCTGGTGGCCGGCCTCGAGGGCGGTCTCAGTCAGGTCGAGGACGGCGCCGGGCGCTTCCCCCAGGTCGCCGGCCTGAAATATTCCTTCGACAAATCCGTTGCGCCCAATGCCGGCCGGGTCAAATCGGTGGAGGTCATGGAAGGCGGTGCCTGGACGCCGATCAAGCCGGAGAAGGACTATCTGGTCGCCACCAACAACTATGTTCGCCAGGGCGGCGACGGCTACAAGGTCTTTGCCGACAAGGCCAGGAATGCCTACGACTACGGCCCCGGCCTGGAACAGGTGGTTGCCGACTATCTCGGCGCCCACCGGCCCTACACGCCGAAGCTCGACGGCCGCATCACCGAAATAGCCGCGACCGTCGCCGCGGCGCCTGCGGCCCCGGCAACCGATCCGGCCAAGCCAGCCGAAGCGGCACCGGCCACCCCGGCGCCCGCACCGGCTGAAGCCGCCAAGCCTGCCGAAGCGGCACCGGCAATGCCTGAATTGCCGGCCAACTCGGGCGATATCGCCAACACACCACCGGCCATATCGACGGAAGGAGCACCTCCCCCGCCAGCGCCACCAGCCGCGCCGGCACCGGCCGAGCCGGCAAAGCCTGCTGAGGCCGCGCCAGCGGAAGCCAGCCATGTCATCGTTGCCGGCGACACCTATTGGGATCTGGCCAAGAAAGCCTATGGCGACGGCGCCAGGTGGAAGGTCATTTCGGGCGCCAACAAGGGCTACGAACCCCGCCGGCTTCCTGTCGGCGCAACCCTGACCATCCCGCCGAAATAGCTCGCTTATATGCCTGAATGACACCGCCCGTCCGAAAACCGGACGGGCGTCCTGTTTTCGGGCTAATGCATGTCGCCCAAAAGTGACCTCGGTTTTGGGAAAACGACATGCATAAAACAAAGAGTTAAAGCGGGTCGTCTGAATCCATTCGGACAATCCGCTTTAAGGTGCGGCCAGACGCTGCATTGAATGCGCGCGCAAGATGGTTAGGTTCGCGTCTCCCGGAGAACCCTTATGACGCTTCCCACCCCTGCCGATCCCAAGGTCGCAAAAGCGCTCGGCCCGTTGCCCGCTGGGCATCCGCCGGTCAAGGCGGGCAAGATCGGCGTCATGCTGGTCAATCTGGGCACGCCCGATGGCACCGATTTCAAGCCGATGTGGCGGTATCTGCGTGAATTCCTGTCCGATCCGCGCGTCATCGAGCTCAACAGGGCGATCTGGTATCCGATCCTCTATGGACTTGTGCTCACCACGCGCCCCAAGAAGTCGGGCGCCAATTACGCCCGGATCTGGAACCGGGAAAAGAACGAGTCGCCGCTGCGCACCTACACCCGTGCCCAGGCCGAAAAGCTGGCCGAAGCGCTGCGCGACCTGCCTGATGTCGTCGTCGACTGGGCGATGCGCTATGGCAATCCTTCGACCGCCAGCATTGCCCAGCGTCTGGCCGACCAGGGCTGCGACCGCATTCTTTCGTTTCCGCTCTATCCGCAATATTCGGCGACGACCACGGCAACAGCCAACGACCAGCTGTTTCGCGCGCTGATGAAGATGCGCCGCGCGCCGGCCGTCCGCAGCGTGCCGCCCTACTATGACGAGCCGGTCTATATCGAGGCGCTGGCGCGTTCGATCGAACGGCATCTGGCGACGCTGGATTTCGAGCCGGAGGTGGTCATCACCTCCTATCACGGCATTCCAAAACCCTATTTCGAGAAGGGCGATCCCTATCATTGCCACTGCCAGAAGACGACGCGGCTGTTGCGCGAACGGCTCGGCTGGGATGACAGGAAACTGATCATCACCTTCCAGTCGCGCTTCGGCGCGCAGGAATGGCTGCAACCCTATACCGACAAGACGGTGGAGAAACTCGCACAGGACGGCGTCAAGTCGATCGCCGTCGTCAATCCCGGCTTTTCCGTCGACTGCATCGAGACGCTGGATGAGATCGGCCGCGAGGCGGCCGAAACCTTCCACCATGCCGGCGGCAAGAATTTCGCCCATATCCCTTGCCTCAACGACAGCGCGGAGGGGATGGCGGTGATCGAGGCGATGGTGCGGCGCGAACTGTCTGGCTGGGTCTAGGAGAAATTCCAGGAAAAGTGTGAAACGGTTTTCCCGGGAAAAGCGAATAGCGCTTTCCCTTGGGAATTTCGTCAACGGGAGTTAGAGCAGCTCGCCGCTCTAACTCCGGAACAACACAAGCTCCGGGGCGTTAAGGCGCGCCGCCGGAGAATGCGATGTCCCGCAAACTCGACCTCAGAACTGGCCAGCCCGTCTGGTCAGCCTATCGCGCGCCTGCGGTGCCGACGGACGGCCTGGTCCGGGACGTCAAGGCAGATGTGCTGGTCGTCGGCATGGGCATCAGCGGCGCCATGATGGCCGAGGCGCTGACGGCCGATGGCCATCGGGTGATCTGTATCGACCGGCGCGGTCCGCTGAAGGGCTCGACGGCCGCAACCACCGCACTGGTGGCATTCGAAATAGACCAGCCTCTCTCCACGCTCTCGAAGATGGTCGGCAGAGCCTCGGCGCAGCAGGCCTGGCGGCGCTCGCGGCTCGCCGTCTCCAATCTCGCCGGACGCATCGCCGAACTCGGCATCAACTGTGGCCTGAGCCGGGCGCCGTCGCTCTATCTGTCTGGCACGATACTTGGTCCGTCGGAACTGCGCGACGAGGCCAAGGCACGGCGGCTAGCCGGCATCGCCGCGACCTATCTGACGCCGGCGCCGCTGGCGGAGACATTCGGCATCGACCGCGAAGGCGCCATTCTCAGCCACGGCAACATCGCGCTCGACCCGCGTAAGCTGACGGCTGGGCTGCTGCTGAAATCCCTTCAGCGCAAGGCTCGCTTCTACGCCCCCGTCGACGCGACAGTGATCGAGGATAGCGCCGAAGCTGTTGTCGTCGCGACCAGGGATGGCCCGACCATAACCGCGCGACATGTTGTTCTGGCCACCGGCTACGAACTTGTGGAGATCGTGCCGGCCGCGGCCCACCGGATCATCTCGACATGGGCGATCGCAACATGCCCGCAACCGCGAAAGCTCTGGCCGGACGCAGCGTTCATCTGGGAAGCGTCGGAGCCGTATCTGTATATGCGCACGACGATCGACGGCCGGGTCATTTGCGGCGGCGAGGACGAGGATTTTGTCGACGAAGCGCGGCGCGACGAGCTGATCGCCGACAAGAGCACACGCATCGCCGAGGAGCTCGGCCTGGTATTTCCGCATCTCGACACCAGGCCCGATTTTGCCTGGACCGGTTCGTTCGGCACCACAACCACCGGCCTGCCCTATATCGGCGCCATTCCCCGCCACCCGCGCATCTATGCAGTGATGGGCTACGGCGGCAACGGCATCACCTTCTCGCAGATCGCTTCCGAGATTGTCCCGGCTTCGATCAACGGGCTGGAGGACACGGATGCAAGATTGTTTGCCTTCAACCGCTGATCGCACCCGCAAACAATCCGTCATCACCTGATTGTAACGCATCTGAAACACACTTAAGTCTTTGGTGAAGTCGGCCGCGCGAGAATGGCTTGTGCGGCCTTCGTCTGAGGGAGAGCCAAATGGATTTCAGTGGTTTCGATATTGCGGTTGGTGCACTTGCCCTTCTGGTATTGGTGCTGCTGATCAAAGGCATCAGGACAATCCCGCAAGGCTACAACTATACGGTGGAGCGCTTTGGCCGTTACACCAAGACACTGAGCCCGGGTCTCAATTTCATTTACCCGTTCATCGACCGCATCGGCGCCAAGATGAACATGATGGAGCAGGTGCTCGACGTTCCAAGCCAGGAAATCATCACCCGCGACAACGCCATTGTCGGTGTCGACGGCATCGCCTTTTTCCAGATCCTCAACGCCGCTCAGGCCGCCTACCAGGTTTCCGGCCTGCAGAACGCCATCCTCAATTTGACGATGACCAACATCCGTACCGTCATGGGTTCGATGGATCTCGATGAACTCCTGTCGAACCGCGACGCCATCAACGAGCGCCTGCTGCGCGTCGTCGACGAAGCGGCCCACCCGTGGGGCATCAAGATCACCCGCGTCGAAATCAAGGACATCAACCCGCCGGCCAACCTTATCGAATCGATGGGCCGGCAGATGACCGCGGAACGCAACAAGCGCGCCCAGATCCTTGCCGCCGAAGGCCTCAAGCAGTCGCAGATCCTCGAGGCCGAAGGCCGCAAGGAAGCCGCCTTCCGCGATGCCGAGGCGCGCGAACGTTCGGCCGAGGCGGAGGCCCGCGCCACCCAGGTTGTGTCGGAAGCGATCTCCAAAGGCGATGTGCAGGCGCTGAACTACTTCGTTGCCCAGAAATACACCGAAGCGTTGGGCAAGATCGGCACTGCGACCAACAGCAAGATCGTGCTGATGCCCTTCGAGGCATCGTCGCTGATCGGTTCGCTCGGCGGCATTGGCGAGATCGCCAAGGAAGTCTTCCGCAGCGAGGGCACGACCGGCT
>NZ_RZRW01001428.1:0-487 GCF_003998745.1 Mesorhizobium sp. M7A.F.Ca.US.014.04.1.1
ATACAAGGGCACGATTCGAATGAGCCTCGTTCGCAAATAGGCGCCGGCCGACCTGCCATTGTTCCCAAGCACATGCGCGGTAAGAAAACCGGCCAGAACCATGAACAGATCCGTCCCGAAACGGAAAATGTCCAAGACACCCGGCTCAATATGGGCGGCGCTCACCACTCCGGACATGTGGATGTAGCCGATGGCGTAGGCGGATATGAGCCTCAAAAGCTGAGGATTGTGACAGAACCTCCTTGCCCCAGCAGTCCGGGCGGCCGGATGGTATTCCGCGTTCACCCGGGTTATCAGTCCGAAGCTGACCGTGCCTATTGTTGAGAAGATCGCCCCACCCCAGGGACCCCAGCATCCCCTTGAGTCATATGGTCCAATGCATCGGCGATCAGCCCTCAACCGTTCTGTTACGAGGTCGGCCTCGCGGTGGCCTGTCCGTTCTTCTGCACGATCTTCATCCTTTGCGCCCATTGACGCGATCCTCAAC
>NZ_RZRW01001429.1:0-485 GCF_003998745.1 Mesorhizobium sp. M7A.F.Ca.US.014.04.1.1
GCTCAACCGGGCCTTTGTCAAGATCGCCGACGCCAAGGTGCGCCGCAGGATCATAGACCTGGTCAAGTCCCTCTCCGCCGACGATCCCGACTGATCCTCAATCACGCCAGGACCGGCGGCGCCCCGCCGCCGGTGGCACAAGATAACGGCATCGACATTCATGCCAGAGCCGAAGCACCGCTTGACGAGCGGCGCTTCGCCCCGCTAACACGTGGCGCGCCAAAATCGGCAGCCTGCCGATCGTTTTTCAAGAGGGGACACCCGTGACGCGGCAGAACTACTTCTTTACCTCGGAATCCGTTGCCGAGGGCCATCCTGACAAAGTCTGTGACCGGATTTCCGACGAGATCGTCGATCTGGTCTATCGCGAAGCCAAGAAGACCGGCATGGACCCGTGGAAAGTCCGTGTCGCCTGCGAGACGCTGGCCACCACCAACCGTGTCGTCATCGCCGGCGAAGTGCGCGTCCCGGAAACGCTGCTGAAG
>NZ_RZRW01001430.1:0-484 GCF_003998745.1 Mesorhizobium sp. M7A.F.Ca.US.014.04.1.1
GTTATGGATCAATCGTCGGTTCCGTCGTCGGCGCAATCTTCATAGGCATTCTCGGATTTGGTCTTCTCGTGCTCGGTCTATCGACCAGCATCCAGGAGGTCATCAAGGGAGCCATCATCATCATTGCGGTCTCATTGAACCGCCGTTGAAGGCAGCAGCCCGGGATGAAATCGGAAGATATGCGGTTCCGCAATTAAAGGGTCGATGATCTGTTGATCACAGCGCATTTCGATGAAATAGTAAAAAGAGAACGTTCTCACTGCGTGTTTTGGGATGAAAGAGGGCGTTTTGGAGGAAATCTGTTGAGTGTGTCGCCGCCACGATTGCAGGCCGTTGCCGTTACCAAATCCTACGGCGCGACCACAGCATTGGAAAATGTGTCGCTGGATCTGGCGGCGGGCGAAGTCCATGCGGTGCTCGGCGAAAACGGCGCCGGCAAATCCACGCTGGTCAAGATCCTCAGCGGTGCGATTGCGCCAAACAG
>NZ_RZRW01001431.1:0-484 GCF_003998745.1 Mesorhizobium sp. M7A.F.Ca.US.014.04.1.1
GGCGTATTCCGGATTTCATCGTCTCCGACGTCAGCTTCATCTCGCTGAAACTGGCGCTGCCGCCGGCCCTTGGTCTGGCCAAGGCTGGCGCAAAGGCCATGTTTCTGGTCAAGCCGCAATTCGAGGCCGGCAGGGAAGCGATCGGCAAGGGTGGTCTGTTGAAGGATCCCTTCGACGCCGCCCGTGTCGCCGGCCTGCTGCAGGATTGGCTGGACTCCGTTCCCGGCTGGCGCTCGCTGGGGCTGCATCTGTCGCCGATCGATGGCGGCGACGGCAATCGCGAATTCCTGCTCGGTGGGATCAAGGACCGATGAGCGCGCGCTTCAGCATCAGGAAACTTGGCGCCCAGGGCGACGGTGTCGCCGAGACCGAGACAGGCGATCTGTTCATTCCCTTCACACTGCCCGGTGAAACGGTCACCGCCGCGCGCGAAAGGGATCGCGCCATGCTGATGGCGGTGCTGTAAGCATCGCCGCCTCCCATC
>NZ_RZRW01001432.1:0-482 GCF_003998745.1 Mesorhizobium sp. M7A.F.Ca.US.014.04.1.1
TTCGTTCAACAATCCGGTCGGCGCCTGCCCGACTTGCGACGGTCTCGGCAGCCAGCGCGCCATCGACGGCAATCTGATCGTGCCGGATGAAAACATCTCGCTGCGCGACGGCGCCGTCAGCCCGTGGGCGAAGTCGACCTCGCCCTATTACGCGCAGACGCTGGAGGCATTGGGCAAGGCCTATGGCTTCAAGCTCGGCGACAAGTTCAAGGATTTGTCCGAAGAGGCCAAGGAAGCCGTCCTGCGCGGCACCGGCGAGCGCGAGATCACCTTCCAGTATGATGACGGCCTGCGCTCCTACAAGACGACGAAGACTTTCGAAGGCGTCATCCCCAATCTCGAGCGGCGCTGGAAAGAGACCGAATCCGCCTGGATGCGCGAGGAGATCGAGCGCTTCATGTCGGCCACACCCTGCCCGGTCTGCAAGGGCTATCGGCTGAAGCCCGAGTCGCTGGCGGTGGAGATCGCCGGCAGGCCCATCG
>NZ_RZRW01001433.1:0-479 GCF_003998745.1 Mesorhizobium sp. M7A.F.Ca.US.014.04.1.1
CGGCGGCCCGCCGATGCCGGGCACGCCGACCTTCAGCGGCAGCGGCAGCGGCGTCATATCGTAGACGGTGCCGTTGCGGTGCTTGTAGGCGATCTTGCCGGTCCTGAGATCGGCACCGGCGACATAGCCCCAGGGCGGCGCCTGGCAAGGAATGCCGAGCGGCGACAGGAACGGTCCCATCACCACCGCATAGGGCGCGCCCTCGTTGCGGTTCAGCCCCTGTTCGCTGCCCCGCCCTTCGTCCGGCGGCGGCACCTGATCGCGCGGGATCAACTGCGACTTGAACGCCAGATAGGTCGGCATGCCGAACAGCACCTGCCGGACCGGGTCGACGGCGACGCCACCCCAGTTGAAGGTGCCGAAATTGCCGGGGTAGATCAGCGAGCCCTGGACGGAAGGCGGCGTATAGCGACCCTCATAGCGCAGGCCCTGGAATTCGATCCGGCAGGCCAACTGGTCGACCATGGTGAGGCCCCACA
>NZ_RZRW01001434.1:0-479 GCF_003998745.1 Mesorhizobium sp. M7A.F.Ca.US.014.04.1.1
CCTCAGCAATACGAAGGATGTGCAGCTCAATGGTCTGCAGCTGAACGATTTCGACAATTTCGGTATCCGAGGGTTCGAGGTGAATGGCTTCGCGCTCACCAATAGCGTGGTGAACGCAACCTCTGGCACGAACGGCACCAGCGCCGCGGCCGACGAAGGCTCGATCAGCTTCCGCGCCGCCGACGCCGCCCATAACGGCCTGACCGGCACCGTCGCCATCACCAATTCGGTGATCGCGAACGGCCTTGAGGACAATTTCAACGTCTTCAACAACAGCGGCACGTTGAACATCACTGTTTCGGGCTCGACCTTCCGCGACACCTCCGTGGGACCGCCAGGCAATGTCGGCCTGCTGCTGCAGGCCGACGGCACCGCCAACATCACCGGCCTTGTCACGAACTCGTCGTTCCTGCGCAATTTCGCGAGAGGTATCCAGCTCATCAACAACGGCTCGGGCAACATCGATTTCGATGTCGGCC
>NZ_RZRW01001435.1:0-479 GCF_003998745.1 Mesorhizobium sp. M7A.F.Ca.US.014.04.1.1
GCCGCGTCCTGCCTGTCAGGCCGGCGGCGGCCAATCGCGGCACCACGGTCGAGGTGCGCGACCTGTTCTTCGCAACGCCGGCCCGATTGAAGTTCATGAAGGGCGAGCGCGCCGAAAGCTCGGCCACCAGCGATGTGGTCAAGCGCATCGCCATCGCCTTCCCCGCCGTGCGCTTCACGCTGGCCGGCTCGGACCGCTCGACACTGGAATTGCCGGCGGCGGACGACAGCGCGGAAGGCAGCCTGCGTCGTGTCGCCCAGGTGATGGGCACCGATTTTCCCGACAATTCGATTGCCCTCGACGCGATGCGCGATGGCGTGCATCTGACCGGCCACGCGTCGATCCCGTCCTTCACCCGCGCCAACGCGCTGCAGCAATATGCCTATGTGAACGGCCGCCCGGTGCGCGACAAGCTGATCGCCGGCGCCATACGCGGCGCCTATGCCGACGTCCTGCCGCGCGACCGCCATGCGGTGACG
>NZ_RZRW01001436.1:0-479 GCF_003998745.1 Mesorhizobium sp. M7A.F.Ca.US.014.04.1.1
ATGCTGTCAATTCCGGAAGTTCCCACCGACAGCAGACTGGCGCCACCGAGCTTTGATAGGCCTGCCATGATATGGAAAGCGGGATACACCATTGGGCCATCCTGTTGGTCGAACCACGGCTGCGCGAAATTGCCTCTCCTGTAGACGAAACCAAATGGGCCGGTGAAGTCACCGAAGGCGACGGCTTCGATGCCCTCGCGAGCGCAGGCCGCGAAATAGCCGATGATCCAGGCCGCATTGAACAGCCCGCGCTGCCGCGGATCGATGCGGCTCAGACATATGCGGGCGTTCGCTTTGTTCGGCGCGGTGCCCTTTCCGTAGGGGTTCTCGCGGCAGCCGAGCTGACTGGGACCTATGCGCAGCGGCACGCGGTCGCCCGTGAAAGCATGTGCCGAGCGTATCTGATGAGGGATAGCCTGAAGCGTTTCCATCACCGAAATATCATCCGCCGCGTGCACGCTTGGACAGGTGGTGAAGGT
>NZ_RZRW01001437.1:0-479 GCF_003998745.1 Mesorhizobium sp. M7A.F.Ca.US.014.04.1.1
ACAGGGTGGGTCCGCTGAGCGGTCGCAGGATTCGGGCGTCGTAGGCGATGATGGGGCCATGCAGAGCACGGCGCAGGACAGATGAACACCCAGGACAACCCAAGCCTTGCCGGGCTGATCACCGACTTGGCCCAGAATGTCACCACTTTGGTGCAAACCGAGGCCAGGCTGTTTCGGGCCGAGCTTTCTGAAAAGCTTGCCAAAGCCGGAGCAGGTGCCGCGGCAGTGCTGGGCGGCGCGATCTGCTTGCTCGCCGCGCTAATGGTGTTGCTGCAGGCACTCGTTATTGCACTGACGCGGGCAGGACTTGGCTCGGGGTGGTCTTCCCTGCTGGTCGGCGTGGTCGTGGCGGCCCTCGGCATTATCCTGCTGCGGACCGGGACGGCCAGCATGGCGCCTTCGGAACTTACCCCCGACCGCACCCAGGAACAGCTCAAGCGCGACGCGAGCGTGATCAAGGAACCAGGGAGATGACTGAG
>NZ_RZRW01000144.1:0-11123 GCF_003998745.1 Mesorhizobium sp. M7A.F.Ca.US.014.04.1.1
ACACACCGAGCCCAAGGCCAAGCTTTTAACCGGTGAAGACCGCACCAAATACAAACTTGTGCCCGCCCCCAGCCTCAAGGTCGGCGATGCCGTGCTGGTCGAGGCCGGCGACATCATCCCGTCCGACGGCGAAGTGATCGAAGGCGTCGCTTCGGTCAACGAGGCCGCGATCACGGGCGAATCCGCGCCGGTGATCCGCGAATCCGGCGGCGATCGTTCGGCGGTCACCGGCGGCACGCAGGTGCTGTCCGACTGGGTTCGCGTGCGCATCACGGCGGCTTCCGGCCACACCTTCCTCGACCGCATGATCTCGCTGGTCGAAGGTGCGGAGCGCCAGAAGACGCCGAACGAGATCGCGCTCAACATCCTGCTCGTCGGCATGACGCTGATCTTCGTGCTGGCCACCGCGACGATCCCGAGTTTTGCTTCCTATTCGGGCGGCTACATTTCGGTGACCGTTCTGGTGGCGCTGTTCGTCACCTTGATCCCGACCACGATCGGGGCGCTGCTTTCGGCCATCGGCATCGCCGGGATGGACCGCCTGGTGCGATTCAACGTGCTGGCCATGTCGGGTCGCGCCGTGGAAGCCGCAGGCGACGTCGACACGCTGCTGCTCGACAAGACCGGCACGATCACGCTCGGCAACCGCCAGGCGACGCAGTTCCGCCCGGTCAAGGGCGTCACCGAACAGGAACTGGCCGACGCGGCCCAGCTTGCCTCGCTCGCCGACGAAACGCCGGAAGGCCGTTCCATCGTCGTGCTGGCCAAGGAGAAATACGCCATCCGCGCCCGCGACATGGCAACGCTGCACGCCACCTTCGTGCCCTTCACAGCACAGACCCGTATGAGCGGCGTCGACATCGATGGTTCGTCGGTGCGCAAGGGCGCCGTGGATTCCGTGCTTGCCCATGTCAACCAATCGACGGTCGCAGCCCATGCCACGCGGCCCGGCAGCGATACCGTCAGGGATCTCCAGGCCATCGCCGACGAGATCGCCAAGTCCGGCGGCACGCCGCTGGCGGTCGAACGCGACGGCCGCCTGCTCGGCGTCATCCACCTCAAGGACATCGTCAAGGGCGGCATCAGGGAGCGCTTCACCGAACTGCGCCGCATGGGCATCCGCACGGTGATGATCACCGGCGACAACCCGATGACGGCGGCGGCGATCGCCGCGGAAGCCGGCGTCGACGACTTCCTCGCCCAGGCCACACCGGAGGACAAGCTGAAGCTGATCCGCGACGAACAGGCCAAGGGCAAGCTGGTTGCCATGTGCGGCGACGGCACCAACGATGCGCCGGCCCTCGCGCAAGCCGATGTCGGTGTCGCCATGAACACCGGCACGGTCGCCGCCCGCGAGGCCGGCAACATGATCGATCTCGACAGCGATCCGACCAAGCTCATCGAGATCGTCGAGATCGGCAAGGCGCTCTTGATGACGCGGGGTTCGCTGACGACCTTCTCGATCGCCAACGACGTCGCCAAATATTTCGCCATCATCCCGGCGATGTTCGCCGTCTTCTACGTCGCACCGGGACAGACGACCGGTCCGCTGCAGGCACTCAACGTCATGCATCTGGCGACGCCGCAGAGTGCCATCCTGTCGGCCATCATCTTCAACGCGCTGATCATCATCGCGCTGATCCCGCTGTCGCTGAAGGGCGTCAAATATCGGGCCATCGGCGCCGGCGCGCTGCTCAGCCGCAATCTTCTCGTCTACGGCCTCGGCGGCCTCATCGTGCCTTTCGTCGGCATCAAGGCGATCGACATGATCGTCACCACGCTTGGCCTCGCTTAACTCTTTGTTTTAACGCAATTCCCTAGGGAAAACCGCTTCACACTTTTCCTGGAATTGCTTTGAGGAACATCTCCATGCTCACCCAGATAAGACCCGCGATCATCATGATCGTCTTCTTCACGGTCCTGACCGGCCTGATCTATCCCCTGGGCATGACCGGCATCGCCCAGGCGCTGTTTCCGCGGCAGGCCAATGGCAGCCTGGTCGAGAGGGACGGCAAGATCATCGGCTCCGAATCGATCGGCCAGGGGTTTGCCAGCGACAAGTATTTCCACGGCCGCCCTTCGGCTGCCGGCGACGGCTACAATGCAGCCTCCTCGAGCGGCAGCAATCTCGGCCCGACCAGTCCCAAGCTGATCGACCGCATCAAGGGCGACGCCGAGAAGTTGAAAGCGGAAAACCCGAACCAGCCTGTTCCGATGGATCTGGTGACGACGTCCGGCAGTGGCCTCGATCCCGACATCAGCCCGGAAGCCGCCTACTTCCAGGTCGCTCGGGTGGCCAAGGCCAGGGGCATCGAGGAAGCCAGGGTCAAGGCGCTTGTCGATGCCCAAGTCGAGGGCAGGGAACTCGGCTTCATGGGCGAGCCTGTGGTCAATGTGCTTGGCCTCAACCTTGCGCTGGACGTAGCGAAAGAGTGAATGGCGGCGGCCGGGGATCGACAGTACCCCCGGCGCCATCCATGATCGATCCCGATGCCTGACGACAGAAGCAGCGACACCAGACCCTCGCCCGACGCACTGCTTGACCATGCCGAGCGGGAGGGTCGCGGCCGCCTGAGAATTTTCCTCGGCGCGGCACCGGGCGTCGGCAAAACCTATGAGATGCTGATGTCGGGCCGCGCCAGGCTGGCCGACGGCGTGGATGTGGTGATCGGCGTCGTCGAGACGCATGGCCGCAAGGAAACAACGGCCCTGGTCGAGGGCTATGAGGTCATTCCCCGCCGCAAGGTCGACTACAAGGGGCGTATCCTCGACGAGATGGATATCGACGCCATCCTCGCCCGGCGCCCGGCGCTGGTTCTTGTCGACGAGCTCGCCCACACCAACGCGCCCGGCAGCCGCCACCCCAAGCGCTACCTCGACGTCCAGGAGATCCTGACGCACGGCATCGACGTCTATACGACGCTTAACATCCAGCATGTCGAAAGCCTGAACGACGTCGTCGCCCAGATCACCAAGGTCAGGGTTCGCGAGACGGTTCCCGATTCCATCATCGACCAGGCCGACGATGTCGAGATCATCGATCTCACCCCCGACGACCTGATCAAGCGGCTCGAGGAAGGCAAGGTCTATTTCCCCAACACCGCGCAGCGCGCGATCGAGAACTATTTCTCGCCGGGCAATCTGACGGCGCTCAGGGAACTGGCGCTGCGCCGCACCGCGCAGCGTGTCGACGACCAGTTGCTCATCCATATGCAGGCGCACGCCATTCCAGGACCGTGGGCGGCAGGCGAAAGGGTCCTCGTCTGCCTCGACGCGCGACCTGGAGGAGCGGCCCGCGTGCGCTATGCGCGCAGGCTGGCCGACCGGCTGCGTGCGCCGTGGACGGCGCTGCACGTCGACAGCACGCGCTCGGCCAGCATGCCCGAGAATGACAAGGACCGGCTGGCGACGAACCTGCGCCTTGCCCAGCAGCTTGGCGCCGAGGTGACGACCATTCCGGGTCAGAATGTGGCGCAGGACATCGTGCGTTATGCGACGGCGAACAATTTTACCCATATCGTCGTCGGCAGGCCGACCCGGTCGCGCTGGCGCGAATTGATCGAAGGCTCGCTCACCTACGATCTCATCCGCAATGCCGGCGATATCAGCGTCCATGTCATTTCGGGAAGCGAACGCGGCACCGAGGCGGCGTCGCGGAGCGTCAAGGCGGCCGACGAGCAGTGGCAGTTCGAAATCTGGCCCTATCTCAAGGCGACGGCCTTTGTCATCGGCTCGCTCGCCTTCGCCGTCCTTCTCGATCAGTTTCTCGACGTTCGCAATCTGGCGATCATTCTGCTCATCGGGGTGCTGGCATCGGCGGTGACCGGCGGCCTGTGGCCGGCTCTGTATGCTTGTTTCGTCAGCGCCCTTGCTTTCAATTATTTCTTCCTGGAGCCGCGCTATACGCTGACGATCAGGGATCCGGAGAGCATCGTCGCGCTTGGCGTCTTTCTCGTCGTTGCGGTCATTGCCAGCAATCTGACGGCGCGCGTGCAGCGCCAGGCGGTCGCCGCCCGCTCGCGGGCGCGGGCGACGGAGGATATCTACCTCTTTTCGAAGAAGCTCGCCGGCGCCGGGACGCTGGACGACGTCCTCTGGGCCACCGCCTTCCAGATCGCCTCGATGCTGAAGCTGCGCGTGGTGCTGCTTTTGCCGGAAGACGGGACGATCACCGTCAAGGCCGGCTATCCGCCTGATGACACGCTGGCCGAAGCCGACATCGCCGCCGCCCGCTGGGCCTGGGAGCACAATCGTGCCGCAGGTCGCGGCGCCGACACGCTTCCGGGTGCCAAGCGCCTCTATCTGCCCTTGCGGACCGGGCGCACGGCCATCGGCGTCGTCGGCCTCGACAACGACAAGCAGGGACCGTTGCTGACGCCCGAGCAGCAGCGGCTTCTCGACGCACTGGCCGACCAGGCGGCAGTCGCCATCGAGCGTATCCAACTGGTCGCCGACGTCGACCGGGCCAAGCTCGCCGCCGAGGCGGACAGGCTGCGCTCGGCGCTGCTCACCTCCATTTCCCATGATCTGAAGACGCCGCTCGCCGCCATCATGGGCGCCGCCGGCACGCTGCGGGATTTTTCAGCAGCACTTCCCGAACCGGATCGGGCCGAACTGCTGTCGACGGTGCTCGACGAATCCGAGCGGTTGAACCGCTTCATCGCCAATCTGCTCGACATGACCAAGATCGAGTCCGGCGCGATGGAGCCGAACTACGCCTTTCACTATGTCGGCGACATCGTCGGCTCCGCCCTGCAAAGGGCCAGGAAAATCATCGGCGAGCACAAGATCGAGACGGACATCCCCAGGGATTTGCCGATGTTGAAGGTCGACCCGGTGCTGTTCGAGCAAGCGTTGTTCAATCTTCTCGACAATGCGGCGAAATATGCCCCGGCCGGCTCGACGATCCGCGTCCAGGGCTGGACCGACAATGGCTCCGTCCTGCTGCAGATCATGGATGAAGGGCCGGGCATTCCTCCCGGCGATCTGGAACGGATTTTCGACACCTTCTACCGGGTGCGCAAGCGCGACCAGATCCGCGCCGGCACCGGGCTCGGCCTGTCGATCTGCCGCGGCTTCATAGAGGCGATGGGTGGCACGATCACGGCGGCAAACCGGACCGACGGTTCGGGCGCGGTCTTCACCATCAAAATGCCCAAGCCGGCAAATCCGCCCAACTTCGACGCTTCGAATACCGACGATGTGGGTGACCTGGCATGACAAACTCGAACGTCAGGATACTGGTCGTCGATGACGAGCCGCCGATCCGCAAGCTGCTGCGCGTCGGCCTCGGCAGCCAGGGCTACGCGATCAGCGAGGCGCCGAATGCCAGGGCGGCCATCGAGCTGATGGAGGCGGAGAAGCCGGACCTCGTCCTGCTCGACCTTGGCCTGCCCGGCATTAGCGGCCATGAGTTGCTGCGCAAATGGCGCGACGACGGCCTCGACATTCCGGTGGTCATCCTGTCCAGCCGGACCGACGAGGCCGGTATCGTCCAGGCCCTGGAGCTCGGCGCCGACGACTATGTCACCAAACCCTTCGGCATGAACGAACTGGTCGCACGCATCCGCGTGGCGCTCCGCCACAAGTTCCAGCAGCAGGGAGAGAAGCCGATTTTCCAGACCGGCGATCTCAGCGTCGATCTGGTCAAGCGCATCGTCAAGGTCGAGGGCAAGGAGGTAAAGCTGTCGCCGAAGGAATACGACATCCTGCGCATGCTGGTGCAGCACGCCGGCAAGGTGCTGACCCACCATTTCCTGTTGAAGCAGGTCTGGGGCGACTCGTCCGACGTGCAGTATCTCAGGGTCTATGTGCGCCAGCTCAGGCAGAAGATCGAGAAGAGCCCCGACCAGCCACGCTACATCACCACCGAGACCGGCGTCGGCTACCGCCTGCGCGAGGTCGAATGAGCGGGTTGGGCGCTTCTAGCCAGTAGCTTCCAGCTGCTGGCCAAGCGGCTTGGAAACCCGCAAGGCCGCGAGACAGCCGACAATGCCGAGCGGGACGAAGGCAAGAAACAGCCAGGACGCGACATTCGCCGCCGCGTCGTGGTTCAAACCTTGCGAAAAGCCGCTGGCATTGGCGACGATGCCGGCAAGGGCTGCACCCACGGCGTAGCCGATGCGCTGCATGGTCGGCACCGCCGCCGAGGCGATGGTCTGCTCGCTCTTCGGGGCGGAGGCGACGATGACGCGTGTCAGGAACGGCCAGGCGATGCCGAAGCCGCCGCCTTGCAACAGGGCACAGATCAGGATGAGCGGGATGGAGCCCAGGGGTATCGTGTAGGCAAAGCCGGCGATGCCGGCCGCGATCATCACCGCGCCGCCGATGATGATCAGCCGCTCGCGCCGCGGCGGCGCGTTGGCGACCAGGATCGACAGGATCGACCAGGCGATCGATTCGGCGGCGATGATGTAGCCGGTGGTCAGCAGCGGAATGTCGTGAAGGCTGGTCAGCAGCAGCGGCCCGTAGACGCCGAAGGAACAGGTGGCCACCGAAAAAGCGGCAACCATGGTCATGCCGGCGCCGACCGGCGTGCGCCATGAGAACAGCCGCGCCGGGAACAGCCGCGAAAGCGGCTTCAGCGCGTCGATGGTGAAGAACAGCAGCAGGCCGATGAGGCCGAAGGCCATCAGCAGCGAAGAGCGCAGCAAGGCGATGTCGACGCCGGCCGAGGCGATCAGCACCACGGCAACGGCAAGGCAGGCAAGGGCCGCGAACGGGAAGGGCGGCGCCCCGCCTGCGCTCGCCTTCGGCCTCGTCGCCTCCGGCGTGTCGAGCACGATGAAACTTGCCAGCGCCATGGCTGCGCCGCCGAGGGTGAAGATGCCGAAGGCCCAGCGCCATGACAAAAGCTCGGTCATGATCGCGCCGAGCAATGGTCCGCTGAAGGCGGCGACGCCCCAGATCGCCGACATGATGCCGAAAAGCTGCGGCCAGATGGCGCGCGAGAACAGTCGTTCGACCGAGACGAAGGCCAGCGACACCAGCGCACCGCCGCCAAGTCCTTCGATCAGGCGGCCGGCGAGGAACAGTTGCATGGAAGGCGAGGTGGCGCAGATCAGGGCGCCTGCTGCGTAGAGCAGGGCTGCGACCACCATGTTGGTGCGCAAGGGGACATAACTCACCAGCCGTCCGGCGGCCGCGCCGGCAACGATGGCACCGAGTTCGTAGATCGCCAGCGACCAGCCGACGAGCTGCACGCCCGCCAGTTCGCCGACCATGGCCGGCATCACCGTTGCCACCATCGTCTCGTTGGTGGCGTGCAACAGGATGCCGAGGCTGATGAAGCAGAAGCGCGCCAGGTCGCCGCTTGCCCATAATCCGCGCCAGTCGACCTTGTTTGTGCTGATCTCGGTCATTTCCACCCCTGTCTTGCATATCTCGACGCCAGCGCAGGACGCCAGAAGCCAGTGCGGCTTTCCGGCAGGACCATGCGGTTCGACAGCGCCGGATCGGGCGCCGCATCGAGGCGTTGTTTCGTTCGGGGCAGGCTTGTAAAACCTCAACCGGGGTTGAGCTCAAGCGGTTTTTTGAGGACCGTTCGCGCGGCAGCCTTTCCGATTGGCGGGTTCGTTGCGCGATCAGTTCTCGGTGCTGCGCAGCTGGAACTGGCTGACGCCGATCGCGAGGTTCATGCCGGTCTGCGTCTGCAAGCTGAGCGGCTGCAAGGTGAAGGCTTGCGAGGAGCCGCCGACCAGCAGATTGGCGCCGGCGCCGACGGCGGCCGTCACCTCGGCGCTGGCGCCGATGTAGTCGCCGGCCAGCGCACCCGGCGCGTAGATGTTCTTCAGCGGCGTCAGCACGATCCACTGCATGACCGTCTGCTTCGTCGTGCCGATGTCGAGGCCGTATTTGTTGACGGCGCCGAAATAGGCTTCCGACGCGAAGCTCTTGTCGGCGGGGTTGAAGGTGCAGCTCAGATCCTTGCTCGAGCCGAAGATGAAGCCGGTGCCGCCGCCAATGGCACAGTCAAGCGTACCGAGCTCTATGCCTCGGTCCTGCGCCTGCGCTGCTCCGACAAACACGGTAGCGAATATGGCAGCGATGGCTGTCTTCAGCATGATGGTCCCCTCAAAAATCAACGGCGCGGAACCATCCTATCTGGTTCCGCGCCGCGGGGTGAGGGGTCATGGAGCGCACGGCTCCATGCGATCACTTGAATGAATGGATCAGCTGGAGCGAGGTCACGGCCACGGCAAGGTTGACGCCGGTCTGCGCCTGGACGCTGAGCGGCTCCAGCATGAAGGCGCTGTCCAAGCCGCCAACCAGCAGATTGGCGCCGCCGCCGGTCACCACGCTCGCCTCGGCGTTGACGCCGTAATAGCTGCCGGCGAGATCGCCTCCGTCACGGTCCCGGGTCGCAGCCAGCACGGCCCAAACGAGCTGGCCCTGATGCGTCTGGCCGACATCGAGGCCGATCTTGGAGATGACGCCTGTGTAAACCTCGGACGGCCCGTGATGATGAGGCCGGAAGACACAGGACACGCCCTTGTTGGAAGCGACGATATAAGCGGTGCCGCCGTCGATGGTGCAATCGAGCGTGCCGAGTTGCAGCTTGCCGGCGCTGGCTGGAGCCACCGCGAACATCGTCGTGGCGAGGGCAGCGGCGCAGGCGAGTTTCTTGATCATGGGAGGGTCCTTTCGCAAATTGCTTTTCGATAACGGCTTGGGAGGCCAGACCGTTCCGCTGAAAACTTGGCGCGATCAAGGCAGGGGCCGAAAGCCTCCTGCCGGGGTTAATGCGCGGTTGCGAAGTGCGTCTTTTCGGACACGCCAAGGATCCCGCGGCATTTGGATGTCACGCGGATTTGTATGGGAAGCGTTTGCCGAAACCGAGATCAGCTGACGCGGGCGAGGCCATCCTTGGCCGGCTGGTAGGTCGGGTCGAGGCGAACGGCTTCCTTATAGGATTTCGCGGCTTTCGCCTTGTCACCGCGCCGCTCGTAGATCAGCGCCTGGTTGGCCCAGGCCTCGGCGTTCTTGCCGTCGAGCTTGATCGCCATGTTGAAATCGGAGAAGGCGTTGTCCTCGTCATTGGTCGCCAGATAGGAGAGGCCGCGGCCGTTGTAGGGCTCGGCGGCGTCCGGCGCCAGCGAGATGGCGGTCGAGAAATCCTCGATGGCGAATTTGTGCTGGCCCTGGCTCTGATAGATCAGGCCTCGATTGTGGTAGGCGCGCGCGTCGGTCGTATCGAGCTGGATCGCCTTCTGAAAGTCGTTGAAGGCGTCCTGGGTGCGACCCGCCTTGCGGTAGAGATTGCCGCGGCCGATATAGGCGGCGTCATAGTTCGAGTTGATCTGGATCGAACGGTTGTAGTCCGCGAGCGCGGCTTCCTGGTTGCCGAGGAAGCGCTGGATGAGCGCACGATTCGAATAGGCCTGGAAGAAATTCGGATTGAGCTGGATGGCTTGATTGAAATCCTTGAGCGCCGCCTGGTATTGGCCGCCACGGCCATAGGCCGAGCCGCGCACATTGTAGCCTTCGGGATCCTGGGGATTGCGCTGGATGACCGCCGACAGCGAGGAAATGTTCTCGCTCGAGCCTTGCGCCTTGTCGATGTTGTTGAATTCACCGGTCGGGCCCGCCGTTTGGCAGCCGGCAAGCGCCAGTCCGGAGAGCAGGGCCGCTGTCAGGGCGAAACCACGCAATGCGGTCCCGCGCTCCACGCTCGTTGCGTTCATGTCTGCCCTGTCCTCACTTCAAGCCGCGTCGTTCAGATCCGGCTCCCCCTCCGGACCGGTCACATCAAAACAAAAAGGTGGCGGCGATTCCACATCGCGCCACCTCTGATATCCTTCGAAAAGGACGAAAAATTGGCGTTAGAACCGCGGCGGACGCGGAGCGCCAGCTGCACCACCAGCGGCGCCGGCAGCAACAGGGCGCGGCGTCATCGGCAGCAGGCCTTCGCGCTGGGCGCGCTTGCGGGCCAGCTTGCGGGCGCGGCGAACGGCTTCAGCCTTTTCGCGGGCGCGCTTCTCGGACGGCTTCTCGTAGTGACCGCGCATCTTCATTTCGCGGAAAATGCCCTCGCGCTGCATCTTCTTCTTGAGAGCGCGAAGCGCCTGATCAACGTTATTGTCGCGGACGAGTACCTGCACGGGCAATCCTGTCTTTCGGGTTTGATATCAACAGGCAAGCGATCATAGCCGCTAGCCTCCGCGGCGGTTTACACCACGAATTGTGGCGGCTGATAGCAGAATCATGCCGCGCTGTCCACAGCGGAAATGAATTTGCGGTGCCAGCCGCAGTCTGTTTGCCTTGAGATAAGGAGCCGACTAGGCCGTCGCGAGGTGCAGCCGCTCGAAATCCTCGAAGAACTCGCCGTAGTCGCAGGTGATCTCCTCGCCCACGGCGATGTCGCGGGTCGCGGTGGCCCCGCCATATTGCGAAAAATCCGTATTCGGATTGCTGGAATGGTTCATGAAGCGGCCATTGTCGACTTCATAGACCATGAAACCTGGCCGGTCGGGGCTGGGATAGGCATAGCGGTCGAGCAGTTCCCTGAGATGCGGGGGGGCCGCTTCGTATTTGTCCATGGGGACCAGTCGGTCGAAATCCGGATCGAGCCGCCAGATCGAAGCCCCTTTCCTGATCGGCTCCGCAGCGAACACGCCGACGCCTTCGATCGCACTCGCAGTCACATAGGTTCTGATCAACAACATAGTTCCAGACCCCGCTTTTGGACAGAAACGGCATCGCCAAATCGCGGCGAAAAATCAAGACCGGCCGTCTGCCTGGCGGCTATGAACATGCATTCCGGACGCGAAAAGTCTTCACGTCCGGTTGATCGACACGCCGCCATCGGCAAACAGAGCGGCTCCGGTGGTAAAGCTCGAGGCATCGGAGGCGAGATAGAGCGCCGAGCGAGCGATCTCCTCCGGCATAGCGACACGCTTCAAAGCATGCAGGCCTTCGACGAAGGCCCGTGATTCCGGGGTCTTGAAGGTTGCCGCCGGCGTGTCTGTGCCGCCGGGCAGCAGCGCGTTGACCCGCACGCCTTTCGGGCCGTATTCGGCGGCAAGCACCTGTGTCAGTCCGATCAGGCCGGCCTTGCTCGCGGCATAACTGGTCATGCCTGGCATGCCGACTGTGTGGCCGACGAAGGTGGAGGTGAAGATCAG
>NZ_RZRW01001438.1:0-478 GCF_003998745.1 Mesorhizobium sp. M7A.F.Ca.US.014.04.1.1
TCCGTGCTGCATCTGACCCGGCCGCTGAACGACAAGACCAAGAGTTTCAAGACGGTCGTCACCGTCGATGAGATCCGCAAGGTCAGCCGCTTCCTGTCGCTGACCTCGCATGACGGCAGCTACCGGGTCGTCATCGTCGACCCCGCCGACGACATGAACACCAATGCCGCCAATGCCTTGCTGAAAAATCTTGAAGAGCCGCCGGCACGGACTCTGTTCATCCTGATTGTCCACGCGCCGGGCAGCCTGCTGCCGACGATCCGGTCGCGCTGTCAGGTGGTGAGATTGAACCCGCTCGACGCCGGATCGGGAGCGGCAAGGCTTTCCGGCGCCTGCGCGAAATCCGGGTGCTTCAGCAGATGATGCGCAAGGTGGAAGGCGAGCGTCGCCTTGCCGATGCCGACTGGCCCGGAAAAGATCAGCGCATGCGGCAGCTTGCCGGCGCGATAGGCGGCGGTGAGCACGCCTGCAGCCTGGC
>NZ_RZRW01001439.1:0-475 GCF_003998745.1 Mesorhizobium sp. M7A.F.Ca.US.014.04.1.1
GCCCAACGCCGCACAGCCGGCCAGCGTCAAGGCAAGCAGTGCCGCAGCCGATGTCAACCCGCCCGTTTTCGCCCACACAGACTTCACGCGCGATCCCCGTTGTCCCCGGATCGTAAGATCGACCCGCTTTCGCGGCTCATGTTTCTGGGGCGCGCCGGCGCCGAAGTCAACGCCGCGCCCTGCCATCGAATTGCCGAACCTCGCCGTCGCCACCCGACAGGATGCGCTGCGGATTGCGGCTGAGGTCGGTTACCGCCTCCTCGATGCGGCTGATCGAACGGCGGCTGTCCTGCACCAGCGCTTCGACGTTCGAAAGCCCCTGGCCCGAGAATCGCGCCAGATTGTCGGTGATGACGCCAAGGCGGGCATTCAGCGTGTCGGCAACCTGCTTGAACGACTTCAGCGTCGCCCTCGCATCCGCCATCACGCCGTCGGCCTGCCCCGACCCGAGCAAGGTATCGACCTTGGCTAGAAT
>NZ_RZRW01001440.1:0-475 GCF_003998745.1 Mesorhizobium sp. M7A.F.Ca.US.014.04.1.1
GTGAATAAGCCGCGCGATCGGTCGGATAGACCAGGATGGAAATCTCTTCCGCCAGATCCAGCCGGCAACCGACGATCAGCCTGACACCGGTTGCCTTGGCGGCCTCATGCGCGCGGACAATGCCGGCCAGACTGTTGCGATCACAGATGGCAAGTGCCGGCATCTCCATGCATGCTGCTTGGGCAAACAATTCCTCGCAGGAGCTAGCGCCGCGAAGGAAGGAGAAATGCGAGGTGCATTGCAATTCGACGTAGGAAGCCGTCATCCAAAAATGCCGTGCAGAAACCACAAATGGGAACCGGTCGCGGCATCCTCGCCATCGCCTGCGCGATAGATCCAGAACCGCTCGCCGGCTTCATCTTCGACCTGGAAATAGTCGCGCACGGCGGCAAGCTCGGCATCGCGCTTCCACCACTCGCCGAAAACCCGCTCAGGACCATCGGCGCGCTTGACCCGTCGCCGGATGCCTCTCCAG
>NZ_RZRW01001441.1:0-474 GCF_003998745.1 Mesorhizobium sp. M7A.F.Ca.US.014.04.1.1
TCTCTGGATCGATGATGATCGGGCTGCGGCCGTGTGAGCTACGGGCCTTCCAAAATTGGTTTCCTGCGGGTGCGGGCATTTGCGAACATTTCGACGCTTTTACAAAGTTAACCAGCGGCCGGATTCGTACGGTTTTGTGACTTGCTGGATTGCCGATCACATGGTTTTTTTCCCACATCGTTGTGTGGGAGTGCGGGCGTGGGCGACGATCAGAAGGACGGTGTTCGGGTAGAACACATAGACGGCCAATGGGCGGTGCAGATCATCGAGGATGGCGTGACCACCCAACAGCTTTTCGACAACGAGGAATTTGCGAGGAGTTTCGCAGCCGGTCAAATCATCCGGCTCAACCTTAACCGGTCCGGCCAAAGCCAAAGCGGCCATGAGGTGGATGGCCCGCGAAACCATTCGTAAACCATGCCAACACGGTAAATATTTTATGTCGAACCGATCCGGTTGCAGGAGGTTTTGGGC
>NZ_RZRW01001442.1:0-473 GCF_003998745.1 Mesorhizobium sp. M7A.F.Ca.US.014.04.1.1
GCGCGGGAGAGGTCCGTTTCGACGGGCAAGACATCGCCCAGCTGTCGGCGGGGAATTTGCGGCGGTTGCGCCGTCACATGCAACTGGTGTTCCAGGATCCATATTCGGCGATCGATCCTCGTTTTTCGATAAGAGATGCGTTGCTTGAGCCTTTCCGCATCCAGGGCGTGAAGCCAGATTCGGCGGAGGCAACCGTGACCTCGCTGCTGGATATGGTTGGCCTCAGTGGTGCTGTCGCCAACAGCTATCCCCACCAGTTGTCAGGCGGACAGAAACAGCGGGTCGGCATTGCCCGTGCTCTCGCGCTCAAGCCGTCCCTTGTTGTGCTTGATGAGCCGACAGCGTCTCTGGACGTCTCGGTACAGGCGCAGATCATCGCGCTGTTGGACCAACTGCGTGGCGAGTTGAACCTTACCTATCTCTTCATTTCCCACGACCTCGGACTGGTCAGCTATTTCTGCCATCGCGTCCTT
>NZ_RZRW01001443.1:0-469 GCF_003998745.1 Mesorhizobium sp. M7A.F.Ca.US.014.04.1.1
GCAATCGATGGGGCACAACGCGCTGCGGAACTTACCAAGCGGCTGCTTGCCTTCTCTCGCCAGCAGCCCTTGGCACCGACGCGCCTGAATCCTAATCGACTCGTCTCCGGCATGAGCGAACTGCTGAGCCGAACGCTTGGAGAGACCATAGCAATCGAGACGGTGCTCGCCGCTGGGCTATGGCATGTGGAGGCCGATGCAGGGCAATTGGAAAGCGCATTGCTCAACCTTTGCGTCAACGCACGCGATGCCATGCCCGGCGGCGGAAAGCTCACGATTGAAACGTCTAACGCCCATATTGACGATCGGTATGCGAGAGAAAACGCGATCTCCTCGGGCCAGTATGTGATGATAGCGGTCACCGATTCCGGAACGGGCATGACTGCGGACGTGCTGGCAAGAGCCTTCGATCCGTTCTTCACCACAAAGGGAGTCGGCAAGGGTACCGGATTGGGACTTAGCCAAGTGT
>NZ_RZRW01001444.1:0-468 GCF_003998745.1 Mesorhizobium sp. M7A.F.Ca.US.014.04.1.1
ACGATTGGCAGGCAGAAGCGGCGGCAGCGTATAATGTGCTCGAGGGCTGCGATACAGAGGATGACTTTCTGCGCACCAACGCAAGGCTAAGCATGAAGAATCCGCCGGAGTTCGTGGACCTGCTAAGAAAGAACTACCGCCTAGCCTGCGAGACCGGTCAACTGGAACGCTTCAGGCAGGCTGCCCGGATAAAGGACGACACCGAATATACCCAGATTCAGGAGGACCATCTCCTTCCGCATTTGCCCACCATGCGGGCCAAACTATTCCTAGCTTGGTCGGCCTGTGACGAAACCGTGCCGGTGGCGCGTGGCATCAAGCTGCTGGAACGCGCCCCGCAAGCCGATATGTACATTTTCGCCAATGCCGGTCACATGGTAATGATCGATCGCCCGCGCGAATTTAATGGAGTCATTCGGGACTGGCTTGGCAGCTAGCGCCGGCGTTGCAGAATGGGCCGGGCTGAGG
>NZ_RZRW01001445.1:0-468 GCF_003998745.1 Mesorhizobium sp. M7A.F.Ca.US.014.04.1.1
CACCGACATGCTGGCAGAACTCACAGGCGCCCGCGATTCCGTGATGATGCTCGCCCATGGCGATTTTCGCGTCAGCCATGTCTCGACCCATGTAGCGCTGGCCCAGGTTCCGTCGAAACTGACCGAACCTCGGTTGCGGCGGGTTATCCAGCTGACGGTCGAGGCGTTGCGCGGCCTCGGCATTGCCCATCCCCGCATTGCGATCGCCGCGCTCAACCCGCACGCCGGCGAAGGCGGCATTTTCGGCCGTGAGGATATCGACATCACGACCCCGGTCGTCGCCTCCTACACGTCCGCCGATTTTGCGGTGTTTGGGCCTGTTCCGGGCGATACGGTTTTCGTCAAGTTGCGCGCCCGCCAGTATGACGCGGTGGTCGCGATGTATCACGATCAGGGCCATGTCCCGGTGAAACTGCTCGGCTTCAACATCGATCCCGCGACCGGTGAGTGGAAAGCGCTCTCTGGTGT
>NZ_RZRW01001446.1:0-466 GCF_003998745.1 Mesorhizobium sp. M7A.F.Ca.US.014.04.1.1
CGCTCATTCTCATCCGGGAGCTATTCTCTTGCTTGTTAACACCAGCAACACGTAGTGCAGATGCTCTTACTCTGAAAGATCTCCGAGTGATGAGTGCGGTGATCGGCGGCAACGACGTGCGAATAGGCGGGGTTTGATTGGCCACAGATCTCTATTTCTGGCGGACGGCAGCTTGGCGCCCAAAGTCGGACGCAGAACCTACTTTGCGGTCGCCCGAAAGCCCACAGATGCAGCGGTGTCGCGTCAGGTATCTACCTGTGCCGAGGGTCAGTATAAACTACCGATCAGAGCGAGCCGAGATGCTCGTTCGCGTGATGGCGCGGGCGCACTGAAATCCGCGACTATTCGGCACTTCTGTTTTCAGCGGCCCGGAGACATTCTCGTGAACCCCTACTGCGTAGCCCCGACTTGCAGCCTTGCCGATCATCTTGATCACGGGAAATCGACAATCCTCTTCGATAGTGCG
>NZ_RZRW01001447.1:0-465 GCF_003998745.1 Mesorhizobium sp. M7A.F.Ca.US.014.04.1.1
AACGCTTAACGCTGAGCGCAGCCCAGGATTTCTCGGCGGTGAAGCGGCAATCACCGATGCGGTGCGCGATCTCGCGCAGCATCACGTACGCGCCTGGCGAGGCATACAGACCGGCATGCGGCGGATGATCGACCGTTTTGACCCGGTAGTGATCGAGGATGAGCTGAAATCGAATTCCGCGATCGGAACCCTTCTCTCTGGGGGGCGGGGCGCCAAGCTGTGGGAACTTTACCAGAAGCGCCATCGTGAAATCGCCGAGAGTGCTGAAAAGAGCTTCCTTGGCGAAATCGGCGCTGATTTTCGAGATGCATATGAGGAGGAGTGAGAGATGATTGATCGACGTGAATTTGTTGTTGCCTTGGGCGCGACAGGGTTGCTTGCCGCTTGGCAGAGTGGTCCCCCGAAACCATCGGTGATCACCGTCAACGTAAACGGCGGGTCTTGCATTAAACCCGGGCCTGGGCG
>NZ_RZRW01000145.1:0-11122 GCF_003998745.1 Mesorhizobium sp. M7A.F.Ca.US.014.04.1.1
GTCGGGCTCCATCGAGGTCAGCAGGATCTCGCCGGCGCCGCGATCGACCATTTTCCGCGCGAACTCGACCGCGTCGATGCCGGTCTTTTCGCGCCCACCATGGGTGAAGATCTCCCAGCGGTCGGCCTCACCGGTGGCGGACACTTTCTTGGCGTCGATGGCGACGACAATGCACTGGTTGCCGAACTTGTCGGCAGCCTCGGCAACGAAGTCCGGGTTCTTCACCGCCGCCGTGTTGATCGACACCTTGTCCGCGCCGGCCAAGAGCAGCTTCCTGATGTCGGCGACCTGGCGCACGCCGCCGCCGACGGTCAGCGGCATGAAACATTGTTCGGCGGTGCGTGCGATGACGTCGAAGATGGTCTCGCGATTGTCCGACGAAGCAGTGATGTCGAGGAAGCAAAGCTCGTCGGCGCCGGCCGCGTCATAGGCCTTGGCCGCCTCGACCGGATCGCCGGCGTCGACGAGATCGACGAAGTTGACGCCCTTGACGACACGGCCGTTCTTGACGTCGAGACAGGGGATGACACGGGCTTTCAGCATCAGCGGCCCTCTATCGTGGCGATGAGATCGTTCAGCAACTGGCCGACCAGCGGCGGAACATCGGCCTGCGCGTCGAAAGCCGGATCGTAGGCGGAGACGGTGATGCCGACGACCGGCACCGCAAGCGCCATGGCGCAAGTGGCGTCGCGCAACTGCTCCGGGCTCGGGCCGCCCGAAGTGATATAGCGGTTGGCCTGCAACTCGCGGGGATCATGCACGTCCATATCGAGGTGCATGTGCACGCGTTTGGCGCCGGCGATCTTCAGTCTTTCGGTCGCCTGGGCCACCCCGGCGCATTCCGTCCGCACGATCGGCAGCGTCTCCAGCAGCCGCTTCTCGTCCGGATCGAGATCGCGCGCGTTGACGAGCACGCAACGCGACGGATCGATCGGCTTGAAGCCGGGAATGGCCGACGCCATCGGCCTCCAGCACAGGCCAAGCACCGTCGCCAGCGCCATGCCGTCGAGAAAGCCGTATGCCGATGTCTCGGGCGTGTTGAGGTCGCCATGCTGGTCGGCCCAGATGATCGCATCGGCGTCCTCGCCGGCGACCGCACCGGCTGATGTCAGGCAATTTCCCGCAAGGACGATGGGAAACCGACCGGCGTCACGGGCAAGGCGAACCTCGGTCGCAACCGCGTTGCAGACAGCAAAGCCGGTGGCGATCTCGCGCTCCTGGATGTCTCCGACCCTGCCGATGTCTTCCACCGTAACGTCATGGCCGGCCATGGTCAGCGCGTCGACGAGCCCGCCTGATATCAGTGCGTCCGGGCCCTGGCCCATGCCGCCATGGTAATGACCGCTGTCGTAGGAGGCCAGGATGATGGAGATTTTCACGTCCGCGTCTCCGCCCTGCCCTGCAGGATCGCCAGGGCCTCGGCCGGATCGATGCGGCCGTCATAGAGCGCGCGCCCGGAGATCGCCCCTTCGAGCTTTTGCGCATCGGGCATGGTCATGCGCATGATGTCGGCGATCGAGGCGAGGCCGCCCGACGCGATGACCGGGATCGATACGGCATCGGCGAGATCGATGGTGGCGTCCCAGTTGATGCCTGTCAAAACGCCGTCGCGATCGATATCGGTGTAGATGATGGCGGCGACTCCGGCGCCCTCGAATTTCCTCGCCAGTTCGACGACGCCGAGGCTCGACGCCTCGGCCCAGCCCTCGACGGCGACCTTGCCGCCCTTGGCGTCGATGCCGACGGCGACCTTGCCCGGAAACGCCTTGCAGGCCTGTCTGACCAGGTCCGGGTCACGCACCGCCACCGTGCCGAGGATGACACGGGCCAGCCCGCGATCGAGCCAGTCCTCGATCTGCGCCAGCGTGCGGATGCCGCCGCCGAGCTGCACAGGGTTCTTCGTCGCCTTGAGGATGGCGCCGACCGCCGCGCTGTTGACGCTCTGGCCCTGGAAAGCGCCGTTGAGGTCGACGACATGCAGCCATTCGAAGCCCTGTTGCTCGAAGGCCCGCGCCTGCGCTGCAGGATCATCGTTGTAGATGGTCGCGGTGGCCATGTCGCCGTGCTTCAGGCGCACGCACTGGCCGTCCTTGAGATCGATGGCGGGGAAAAGGATCATCCGTTCAGGCGCCTTCCACAATGGCGAAATGCGATGTCGAATAGAGACGTCGGAACTTCAGCGCCGCCTGGTATTCGGGCGAATGGAAGCAGGCGAGTGCGACCGCGTAGCTCTCGAACTCGATGATGACATGGCGATTGCCCGACGACCCTTCCGGGCTCGACGACTGACCGCCGCGGGTCAGGAATTTTGCGCCATATTTGTCGAAAGCCGCTTTGTTGGCGGCAATGTATAGCGGATAGTTTTCCGGATCGGTCACCTCGACCATCGCCATCCAGTAACCCTTCTTGCTCATCGGTTTCCCCTTTGCTTGAGCATGATCTCGGGACAAACGGGACCGTTTGTCCGAGAAAACCGGGGTCCACTTTTCGGGATCATGCTCTAGGGCCTCCAGCGCAGGAAATTGGTGATCAGGGCGAGGCCCAGCGCCTGGCTCTTTTCCGGGTGGAATTGCGTGCCGACGAGATTGTCGCGGGCGACGGCCGCCGTCACCGGGCCGCCATAATCGGCGACCGCCAGCACTTCGTCCGGCTTGCGCGCATCGAGGTGGTAGGAGTGCACGAAATAGGCGTGCAGCCCGTTGGTCCCGGTGGGAATGCCGGCAAACAGTGGATGCTGGCGTTTGAGTTCGATGGTGTTCCAGCCGATCTGCGGGATCTTCAGCGCCGGATCGGAAGGCATGATCTCCTTGACGTCGCCCGATATCCAGCCGAAGCCCTCGGTAATTGTCTTTTCAAGGCCGCGCTGCGACATCAGTTGCATGCCGACGCAGATGCCGAGGAAAGGCCGGCCCTTGACGATCGCGACATCTTCGACGGCTTCCCACATGCCTTCGACGGCCTGCAGGCCGGCCGCGCAATCGGCATAGGCGCCGACGCCGGGCAGGACGATGCGATCGGCCGTGCGCACCCGCTCGGCATCGGCCGTCAGGTCGATCTGCGCCGCGATGCCGGCTTCGCGCGCGGCGCGCTCGAAAGCCTTGGTGGCCGAGCGCAGATTGCCCGAGCCGTAGTCGATGATCGCAACCCGCATCTCAGCTTCTTCCCGGAATCATGTCAGTTTCTTCCCGGTATGTGGGTCAGCCCCAGCGCAATGCCCGGCTGCGCTGGCCGCGCGAGGGCAGCATCGGGGACCATGCGCGGCGCCGGCACAACCTCATCGGCAAGCGCTTCCGCCTCCAGTGCATAGCGTGTGTCGGCATCGTCGAGCCAACCGGCTTCGACCGCGCCCCACTCGTGCCAACCACGCCGGCGAAGTGCCGCGATGCGCAGGCCTTGCCCTTCCAGGCCGACATAGAGCGAAACCAACAACGACAGCAGCGACCCGGCCACACCAAGGCCGAGCTTCTGGCCCAGCATCGAAAGCAGGCCCATGACGACGAAGGCAAGTGCTGCTTCGATCCACAGCCGATGCCAGGCGAACCATAGCGGCGGCACCAGGAGGCCCAGCCAGGTGAAGCCATCGCGGACAAAGGCCGTCGCATCAGCCTTTTCGCTGCGGCCTGGCGGTTCCATCACGACGTAGGTGGCCATGGCCTTATCCCTTCAACGATCCCTTGGTGGAGGGAACCGCATCCGGCTGGCGCGGATCGCGTTCGAGAGCAGCGCGCAGCGCGCGCGCCACCGCCTTGAAGCAGGTCTCGGCGATGTGATGGTTGTTGGCGCCATAGTGGTTGGTGACATGCAGCGTAATGCCGGCATTCTGCGCCAGCGCCTGGAAGAACTCGCGCACCAGTTCGGTGTCGAAGGTGCCGATCTTCGGCGACGAGAAGGAAACGTTCCAGACCAGGAAGGGACGGCCGGACACATCGATCGCGGCGCGCGTCAGCGTCTCGTCCATGGCAAGGTCGATCGAGGCATAGCGCATGATGCCGCGCCGCTCGCCGAGCGCCTTGGTCAAGGCCTGGCCGAGCGCGATGCCGGTGTCCTCGACCGTGTGGTGATCGTCGATATGCAGGTCGCCCTTGGCCCTGACCGTCATGTCGATCAGGGAATGGCGCGACAGCTGGTCCAGCATATGATCGAAGAAGCCGACGCCCGTAGCGATATCCGACTTGCCGGACCCGTCGACATGGACCGACACGGAGATGTCGGTTTCCTTGGTCTTACGGCTCGCTTCGGCGGAACGGGGCGGCATCACTCTATCCTTGTCCAGAGGTTCACATCGTGACCGGCTCAGAGGCTTCAAGCGCTCGCAGGCTTGAAAACGAAAGCCTTCTAGCAGCATGATCCGGCGATTGCCAGTTGCCTCCGGCATCGGTATCGGCCTTGCCAGAGAGCGATTTGCAATCACCGGCCCCATGCATACATATGGCCGATCAAAGTTACTCGTACCGCGCCAATCGCCTTATCGGGATGGCGCTGCTCGGAGCCCAAGAAATGTCCAATGAACTGACCATGCACGCCACGACCATCGTGACGGTGCGCAAGGGCAACAAGGTGGTGATCGCCGGCGACGGCCAGGTCAGCCTTGGCCAGACCATCATGAAGGGCAACGCCAAGAAGGTGCGCCGCATCGGCAAGGGCGGCAATGTGATTGCCGGTTTCGCCGGCGCCACCGCCGACGCCTTCACGCTTTTGGAGCGGCTCGAGGCCAAGCTCGAACAATATCCCGACCAGCTGACGCGCGCCTGCGTCGAGCTCGCCAAGGACTGGCGCACCGACCGCTATCTGCGCCGGCTGGAAGCGATGATGCTGGTGGCAGACAAGTCAGTCTCGCTGGCGCTGACCGGCACCGGCGACGTGCTCGAACCCGAATTCGGCGTCATGGCCATCGGTTCGGGCGGCAATTACGCGCTGGCCGCGGCCCGCGCGCTGATGGACAGCGACAAGGATGCCGAGGAGATCGCCCGCAAGGCGATGCAGATCGCATCCGACATCTGCGTCTACACCAACAACAATTTCGTCGTCGAAACGCTCGATGCCGCCTGAAGAGGTGGTGACCTATGATTTTCGGCCGGTGACGGAGAAAGACCTGCCGATGATCGCCGGCTGGCTTGCCCAGCCGCATGTTGCAGAGTGGTGGGACGATCCGGAGACGGAAATCGCCGGGATTAGCGATCATATCGACTCGATTTCCGTCGAGCCGCTGATCGTCGAGCTCGACGGCAAGCCGATCGCCTATCTGCAGAGCTACGACCCGCATCTGGAAGACGACCACCCCTACGCCGACCAGCCGTTCGGCACGCTCGGCATCGACGTGTCGATCGGCGTGCCGGAGCTGGTCGGGCGTGGCCATGGCTCGGCGATCGTGCGCCAATTCGTCGAACAGCTTTTCGAGGAAGGTGTTCCGCGCGTCATCATCGACCCGGATCCCGCCAATGTCAGGGCGATCCGCGCCTACGAAAAGGCCGGCTTTGTTGCCTTTGACACCAGAACATCGGAGTACGGGCCAGCCCTGATGATGGCGCGCGACGCGACGCAGGAGCCCAATTGATCAGCGCCGAAACCCTCGACAAGGCAGTCGCGAAAGGTTTGATCTCGCAGACCTTGCGCGATCAGTTGGAGGCCATGGAACGCGCGGTCGCTCTCGCCCCCGAGGCCAGGCGCGCCGATGATGAGAGTGACGAGGGTGACGAGGAAAACCTGCGGCTGGTCGGCGGCGGCAACGATCTGTTCGTCACCGTGGGAACCGTTCTGCTCAGCGCCGGCTTCTTCTTTGTCCTCACCACCTTGCTTCCAGGCCAGACATTCTGGATCGCCGGCATCTTCGCGGTTTTCGCCTGGGGGCTCGCCGAAATCGTCACGCGTCAGCACCGGATGAAGCTATCGTCGTCCGTGCTTGCCCTGATTTTCATGGCCGCCATTCTGGCCGCTCTGGCGCTGCAAGTGGAGGCCAGCTTCGGCATACGCAAGCCGGAAACCATCTGGCAGCTATTGGCGTTGCGCCAGACGGCGTCCCGGGCCGGATATCTGTTCCTGGGCGGAGGAATAATCGCGGCGGCGATCTATTTCTGGCGCTTTCGCGTCCCCATCATTGCCGGGACTATCGCCATCGCCTTCACACTGCTTGCCTTCCTGCAAACGGCGATAATCCTGTATGACAGTGTGACAACCGGCGCGATTGCGCCGCCGCGCCTCGAGGACGTTCCCGAATTGCTTCGCGCGGCCCTTTACATGCCGCTGATCTGCGGCCTGATCGTGTTCGCAACGGGTGTCGCTTTTGACATTTACGACAGGGATCGACGCAAGATCTGGTCCGATTGCGCTTTCTGGCTGCATGTCGTCTCGGCGCCGATGCTGGTGCATCCGCTCTTTATCATGGCAACCGGCCAAAACGTCGTATTCGGACATATCGCGCCGGATGCCAATGCAACCATCATGCTGACGATTCTGATCCTTGGCTTCCTCTATGTCGCGCTGGCCATAGACCGCCGTTCGCTTCTGGTTCCTACATTGGCTTACTTCGGCTCGCTGGGCATCTATTATCTGGTGAATTCCGCCTCCGATTCGACGGGCATCCCGCCTTTTGCCTTGATCCTGGTCGTTGTTGGCGCGCTGATTATTCTGTTCGGGGCCGGCTGGCAGCGTATCCGGCGGATTGTGGTCAACCTCACCTTGCCGGCGGCCGTGATCCGCCGGCTGCCGCCGCTGAAGGCGTGACAGGGCTTTGTGATGGTCGAGACGGCGACGCGAAACGAGGGGGAATGAATCGATGACGACACCGGCCACGGAAAACAGCTATTCGGCCTACGAAGACAGCTGGCGGATGGGGCTTCTGCTGGTGCTTGCCCTGGTCATCTTCCAGGCCGGGGCGCTCTACGGCATGGGGCGGACGCCGATCTGCACCTGCGGCTACGTCAAGCTCTGGCATGGCGTGGTGAACAGTTCGGAGAATTCCCAGCACATTTCGGACTGGTACACCTTCTCACACATCATCCACGGCTTCCTGTTCTATGCGCTGGCGCGGTTCCTGTTCCCGCGTTCGCCGATCGGCCTGAGGCTGGCGTTCGCCGTCTTCATCGAGGGCGGCTGGGAGCTGCTGGAAAACAGCCCGTTCATCATCGACCGCTACCGCGCCGGCACCATTTCGCTCGATTACTATGGCGACAGCATCATCAATTCGGTGTCGGACACACTGGCCATGGTGCTGGGATTTGTGATGGCGCGAAGGCTACCTATATGGGTGATCGTCAGCCTCGCCATCATCTTCGAACTCGGCACCGGCTACCTCATCCGGGACAATCTGACACTCAACGTGATCATGCTGCTGCATCCGTTCGAGGCCATCAAGCAGTGGCAAAGTGGAATTTAGTGATATGAGCACATTTTCTCCCCGCGAAATCGTTTCGGAACTCGACCGCTTCATCATCGGCCAGAAGGACGCCAAGCGCGCCGTGGCCATTGCCTTGCGCAACCGCTGGCGCCGCCAGCAGCTGGAAGGCCAGATGCGCGAAGAGGTGATGCCCAAGAACATCCTGATGATCGGGCCGACCGGCGTCGGCAAGACGGAAATCTCGCGCCGCCTGGCGCGGCTGGCCGGTGCGCCCTTCGTCAAGGTCGAGGCGACCAAGTTCACCGAAGTCGGCTATGTCGGCCGCGATGTCGAGCAGATCATCCGCGACCTGGTCGAGATCGCCATCGGCCTGGTGCGCGAGAAGATGCGTGAGGACGTCAAGGCGCGCGCCCACGTCAACGCCGAGGAACGTGTGCTGGAAGCACTGGTCGGCAAGACGGCGAGCCCGGCCACCCGCGACAGTTTCCGCAAGAAGCTGCGCGACGGCGAGCTCGACGACAAGGAAATCGAGGTCGAGGTTGCCGACACCGGCAGCGGCGGCATGCCCGGATTTGAAATCCCCGGCATGCCGGGCGCCAATATCGGCGTGCTGAACATCAACGACATGCTGTCGAAGGCGATGGGCGGCAAGAAAACCAAGATGCGCAAGACGACGGTGAAGGAGTCCTACGACCTGCTGGTCAATGACGAGTCCGACAAGCTGCTCGATCAGGACGAGGTGGTGCGCCGGGCGCTCGATGCCGCGGAAAACGACGGCATCGTCTTCCTCGACGAGATCGACAAGATCGCGGCGAGATCGGACATTTCCGGCGGGCCCTCGCGCGAAGGCGTGCAGCGCGACCTGCTGCCGCTGGTCGAAGGCACCACGGTGGCGACCAAATACGGACCGTTGAAGACGGATCACATCCTGTTCATCGCCTCCGGCGCCTTCCACGTCTCGAAGCCGTCCGACCTGTTGCCGGAATTGCAGGGCCGCCTGCCGATCCGCGTCGAACTGCGGGCGCTGGAGAAGGACGATTTCGTGCGCATCCTGACCGAGACCGAGGCCAGCCTGATCAAGCAGTATATCGCGCTGATGAAGACCGAGGGCGTCGAGTTGACCTTCACCGACGACGCCATCGATTCGCTCGCCGGCATCGCCGTCGATCTCAACGCCAGCGTCGAGAACATAGGCGCCAGGCGCCTGCAGACGGTGATGGAGCGGGTGCTGGACGAAATCTCCTACGATGCGCCCGACCGCAACGGAACGAGCGTCACTATCGACGCCGCCTATGTCGAAAAGCATGTCGGCGATCTGTCCAGGAATACCGACCTGTCGCGGTTCATCCTTTAAACGACGGCGCCGAAACGTTCCGGCGCCGGTCCAGGCAACATTTTCCGGCAAGCAAAATCATGTGTGGCCAGATGGTACCATCTGGCCACCTTTCGTCCTGCCGGGTGAAGGGGCGCTCTCGACTCGACCAAGAGCTTTACCTAGTTTGCGCGGCAATTCTCGATCTCTAGGTTGACGCAATTCCGGAAAACCGTTTCACACTTTTCCTGGAATTGCTTGGGCGGCGGGTGCATGAAAAAACTGATCCTGGTCATTCTCGGCTTGACGCTGGCGGCGACGCTGTTCGCCGCCGAGGCAGCGACATTGGTGCCGCCGGGAAATCGCAATGCCGTGCAGCCCGACATTCCCGGCGCCTCCAGCCGGCGCACGCAGGCGACCAACACCAGCTTCCAGGCGAAGTACCGCAAGGTCTATGCCCTGCTGCAGAACGACGCCGATCTGCGCGCCAAGATCAGGAAGGCGGCGGCCGCCTACGGCATCGATCCCCTGCACATTGTCGGCGCCATCGTCGGCGAGCACACCTACAATGTCGATGCTTATGACCGGCTGCAGACCTACTATGTCAAGGCGATCTCCTATCTCTCCAGCAAGCTGTCCTTCGCCTATGACGGCGAGGACATCACCGACTTCGTGCAGCGGCCGGAATTCAAGAAATGCGCGGGGATGTCCGACAGCTACGATCTGTGGGAATGCCGCGAACAGGTGTGGAACCGTTCGTTTCGCGGCAAGTCGGTCGGCGGGACCAGCTTTCCCGACGACCGCTTCGGCGCCACCTTCTTCCAGCCTTATTATGCCGGCCAGACCTTCGGCCTCGGCCAGCTCAATCCGCTGACCGCCCTGCAGATGAGCGATCTGGTGCACAAGGTTTCGGGCCTGCCCAAGCTCGACGTCGGCGATCCCAATTCGGTCTACAAGACCATCATGGATCCCGACCTGACGCTGCCCTACGTCGCCGCGACGATCAGGAAATCGATCGATGCCTATAAAAGCATTGCCGGCTTCGACATTTCGGGCAATCCCGGGCTGACCGCCACGCTCTACAATGTCGGCAATCCGGAGCAGCGCGCTTATGCGTTGAAGGCGGAGAACGACAGGCGCCGCGCCGCCGGTGAGCCCGAAAAGCTGCCGGAAGAGAATTATTATGGTTGGCTGGTGAACGACAAACTGCCGGAGCTGAAGGCGCTGTTTTAGGGCTGGGGTTCAGAGCCTTTACCTGCCCCTTGTAGGGCAGGTCGGACCGAAGGTCAGGGGCGGTGCCGCACTCCCATCCCGCAGCTGCGCAGCGGCCCCCAAAAAGGGGGAGCGTAGGCTCAGGCGGCCAACAACGACTTCAGCTTCACATCCGGTGATCCCAGCGCTTCCGGCGCCGGCTTGGCCCGCTTGGCGATCAGCATTTCGGCCAGCCTGATGTCGCGGGCGACCGCGTTGCCGGGGCCGATGCCGCTGGCCGCGACCAGCCTGCCGTCTTCAGCCAGATGGAAGAGGATGAAGGCGCCGTCGCCGAGATCGCGGCGCACGGTGTTTTTGCCCTCGTCGGAGAGCCCGGCGATCTGCAGCGACAGACCATATTGATCCGACCAGAACCACGGCACCGCCGCATGCGCCTCGCCGGCGCCGAGCATGTTCCTGGCCGCCAGCGCGCCCTGTTCCTGGGCGTTGCGCCAGGCTTCCAGCCGCACCCGGCGGCCGCCATAGACGGCGAGCGGAAACGAGCAGCAATCGCCGGCGGCAAAGATGTCGGGATCGCAGCTGCGCAGCTCGGCATCGACTGCAATTCCATTGTCGATCGTCAGCCCCGCTTCGGCCGCAAGCCCGGCCACCGGCACGGCGCCGATGCCGATGATCGCGAGGTCGGCGACGATTTCCCGGCCGCCGGCAAGTGTGGTGCGCACCTCGTTGCCATCGTCGGCGATGGACGCGATGCCGTCGCCGCACAGGATGTCGACGCCCTCGGCGACATGCGCCTCATGGATGATTTCCGCGATCTCCGCCGGCACGCCGCGAATCAGGATGCGAGGCTGCGCCTCGATGACGGTGACCGCGGCACCGAGCTTGCGGGCCGCGGCGGCGAGTTCGAGGCCGATAAAGCCGCCGCCGATGATGGCGATACGGTTGCCGAGGGTGAGATGCGCGCGAATGGCGAGCGCATCAGCGAAGGTTCTGAGATAGACGCAGCGCGGACCCAGGCCCGGCATCGGCAGCTTGCGCGGCGTCGAACCGGTTGCCAGCAGGAGCTTGTCGTAAGGCAGGACCGATCCGTCCGACAGGCGCACAGTATGCGCCGCGCGGTCGATCGCGACGGCCTGGACGGAATGGATATGCCGGATCGACTTCTCGGCCAGAATTGCGTCGCTGGCGATCGCCTTGATCCCGGGCGCATCGCTGGCCATCGCCTCCTTGGACAGAGGCGGGCGCTCATAGGGGAGATCCGGCTC
>NZ_RZRW01001448.1:0-464 GCF_003998745.1 Mesorhizobium sp. M7A.F.Ca.US.014.04.1.1
ATCACTGCATCGGGGGCCGGCATTCGATCGGAACGGAAATGGATTGCGCCTTTGCAGCTAAATCCTACGGAGCTAGTTCTTGGTGAGCGGGTCCGTGAGCCTATGGCTCCCTAATCACTTAGAAGCTAGACGGCACGACGCTCGGTGAGGTTTTACGAAAATGGTCTGGGGAGACTGAACTCGAGCAGACCGTTGTGAGCCACGGCGATGTCATTCGCGAAAGTGTCGATCAGGTCGCGCGAGTAAGTCTGGCGCCTGTTGCGCCCTGGTTGAGCCGCACTATTTGGCATAACGCAGCAACTCTGAACGCGCGGGACAGCTATGTGCAATGACTTGTCTGATTGCGATACCGCTTTCAACCCCTCTTAGAAGCGTCGCAGCGCCACGACGCTGGGCGGCTATGCGTGCCGCCACACCTTTACGGCGGAGATCAGCAAGATCGCCGCGAGCGCCGGCAATAAAAG
>NZ_RZRW01001449.1:0-462 GCF_003998745.1 Mesorhizobium sp. M7A.F.Ca.US.014.04.1.1
TTGGACATGACGTCCCGCCATACATTTCGGTGCCGACGTTGCGTGTCAAGAAGCTCGACCTTCTCAGTGCCCTCAAGCAGGTCACCAAGGAAGATGCTCCGGCCTCGGTGGTAAAAATCTGCAACGGCGAGTGCTTCTAGCCCACTTTTTCGTCGGCGGGCTCCAACAGGCCGCCGACGCTCCCCTAGCGATCGAGAAAATCGTCATGGCCGAAGCGAAAACGTCACCGTCCCACAACGCGATCGTAGCGATGCAACGCATCAGCAAGTCGTTTGGCGCAAACCGCGTGCTGTCTGATATTTCGTTCGAGGTCATGGCCGGTGAAACGCACGCGCTGCTCGGCGAGAACGGTGCGGGCAAATCGACGCTCATGAAGATTCTCATGGGAGCCTATCGAACGGATGAAGGCCGCATTCTGTTCGCCGGAGAGGACGTCACGGCCTTGTCGCTTCGCGACAGGAT
>NZ_RZRW01001450.1:0-462 GCF_003998745.1 Mesorhizobium sp. M7A.F.Ca.US.014.04.1.1
TCTCGTGGGCTCGGCTTCCCCACCCTGGTGCTGCTGGCCGGCATGCAGCGCGTCAGCAAGGAAGTCATCGAGGCTGCCCGTCTCGACGGCGCCGGCGACTATGTGCTGATGACCAGGATTATCTGGCCGCTGATTGCGCCGAGCGTCACCATCGTCACCATCCTGACCTTCATCGGCAGCTTCAACTGGTTCGAAATCCCCTATGTCATGGCTGGCCTCACCGGTTCGCCCGGCGGCGCGACAGATGTGCTCGGCCTCTATTTCTACCGCACCGCCTTCGGTTCGACGACGACCGGGATCCAGGATTTCGGCCAGGGCAGCGCGCTGGCCGTGATGATGTTCATCATCGTTGCAGGCGTCACTGCAATCGCGCTTCGCTACCTGCGCCGTCGCGAGATCGAGCTGTGAGCGCGACAGCCCGCACCGGGCAACCCGCCGAGTTGCTGAAGAATGGCGCCATCC
>NZ_RZRW01001451.1:0-460 GCF_003998745.1 Mesorhizobium sp. M7A.F.Ca.US.014.04.1.1
GTATGGCGCCGATGCCGACCAGCGCCAGCGTCTGGTTCACCAGGCCGAACAGCGGATGCAGGAACAGTTTCCACAGGAAGCCGACGATGACCGCCGACAGCACGACCGGAAGAAAGACGATGACCTGGTGGATACGGTGGCCGGGCAGCGCCTTCAGCAAGGCATAGGCGAGCAGGAAAGCGGTGCCGTTCTCGAACACCATCAGCGCCACGAAGGCGATGATGTTGTGCTTCAGCGCATTCCAGGTCCAGTCGCTGTAAGGCTGTTCAAACAGCACCTTGCGGAAGTTTTCGAAGCCGATGAATCCGGTCGGCTGCAAGCCGTTGAACTCATAGAAGGCAAGGCGGAAGGCTGAGAGCAGCGGCCAGAGCACGAACAGCACCATGACCACCAGGGCCGGTGTCAGCAGGGACGCGATCCAGAGTGACCGGCGCCACGGAAAGGCTTTTGTGGTGTGGCG
>NZ_RZRW01001452.1:0-459 GCF_003998745.1 Mesorhizobium sp. M7A.F.Ca.US.014.04.1.1
ACCGCCAGGTCAGCAAGTGGGAGCCCGAGCCGATGCGCTGGCTCGGAGTCCACTCAATGTATCAGCTCTATCGCGTCGCCGACGAACGCGAGGAGGCCGGCCTCCAGCACACGTCGAAACTCGCCGCGATCGCCGACCGCATCACCGGGCATTGAGCCTCGGAGCGACTCCAAAACTTTCTGCATTTTCAGTGCCTGCCCGGAGACTGCCATGACCGATTTCCAGACCTTCTCCCATCTCGCCTCGATCGATCTCGGCGAGCCCGAGCCCAAGCCGACCTCGATCAGCGGCAATCAGTTCGAAGCAGCGAAGACGCTGTGGACCTCGCCCGACGGCACGCTGGAAGTCGGCGTCTGGGAGTGCACGCCGGGCCGCTTCACCGCATCGCGCGACAGCAATTCCGAAACGTGCCACATCGTGTCAGGCCGGGTCTCGCTGCATGGTCCCGATGGCCGCAGC
>NZ_RZRW01001453.1:0-456 GCF_003998745.1 Mesorhizobium sp. M7A.F.Ca.US.014.04.1.1
GATGTCAGAAATGCCGGGCGAGCCGCCGCAATGGCCGGTGAGGAAATGCAGGAACTGACGCGTGTCGCGCTCATAGGCTTCCACCGTCTCGGGCGACAGCCGACGTTCTCGCGCCAGCATCTTCAGCCAGCTTTCGCGCGCCGCCTGGAGATCGGGTTTGGCCGGGATGAGGAATTCCTGCATGGCGGCATTTTCGGATATTCGGGTTAGGAAGCGGTGAATAGCCCGTCATTGAAATGACAGCCGCGTGGGGCTAGAGCAGGCCAAAGGATATTTCGCCATGAGCAAGCTCCAGAATCCTGTCCAGATGGCCGTGATCGGCGCCGCCCATGGCATCAAGGGCGAATTGCGGGTGAAGACCTTCACCGGCGAGCCGCTGGCGCTGGCCGACTACGGGCCGCTCTACGCCAGGGACGGGCGCGCCTTCCAGATCGTCGACATCAGGCCCGCCAACAC
>NZ_RZRW01001454.1:0-455 GCF_003998745.1 Mesorhizobium sp. M7A.F.Ca.US.014.04.1.1
AGACAATACTGCGCATGACCGGCAATGAGCTGATCGGCTCGCTGGCGGCACTGGTCGAAACCGCATTGGTGACGAGCTTTCGTCTTTCCAACGACAATCCGGAAGGGCAGCGCCCCTCATTGCCGCTGCACCGGGAAGTCGCCGAAAAGACCGCCACCGGCGACGCGACCGGCGCACAAAAGGCGCTACTGGTCCTCATCGACAATGCCGAGGAGGACGTGCGCCGCAGCGTCGAAAACCGCAACAAGCGCCGCCAGGAACGGGAACAGACATCGTGACCGACACCAAACGCAAACTGCGGTCCGAGGCCTGGTTCGGCGGTGAGGGCAAGAACGCCTTCATGCACCGCAGCTGGATGAAGAACCAGGGCATTCCCGCCGACGCTTTCGACGGCCGCCCGGTGATCGGCATCTGCAACACCTGTTCGGAATTGACCCCGTGCTATTCCCACCTGC
>NZ_RZRW01001455.1:0-454 GCF_003998745.1 Mesorhizobium sp. M7A.F.Ca.US.014.04.1.1
GTCCCCTACCGGTCATATGAGGCCCTGCGCCTGCACTGGAGTCGCATCGAGGAGGCTGCCAAGCGAAACGAGCCGGACGAGCGCAAAAAGCGCCGAGAAGCCAATCGCTGGTCGGAAAAAGAACGGG
Organism: Mesorhizobium sp. M7A.F.Ca.US.014.04.1.1; assembly: GCF_003998745.1. NCBI lineage: Bacteria > Pseudomonadati > Pseudomonadota > Alphaproteobacteria > Hyphomicrobiales > Phyllobacteriaceae > Mesorhizobium > Mesorhizobium sp. M7A.F.Ca.US.014.04.1.1. Next base: position 128 of record NZ_RZRW01001455.1, read on the forward strand.
CCGCACGTGCGCGCGCCACCGAACGCCGCCGCCGCCGCTATCCGCTCGATCCGGAGAATCTGCCGCCCCTTGGTCGGCCGGTGATGACGTCTACCTATGGGGTAGTCGTTTTCGTCGGTTGCGATGGCGAGCCGGTCGATCCAGAGGTCATTCGCACCTCCTACGCCGATATCCCAACCTCGGCCGACAGCGTTTGGGGGCAATGGCGCCCGGCTACGCTCGCCGAACTCGTGAAAACTTGGCCCTCGCGTCCCGGATCCAAGATTGATCACGGGATCTGGAGGCAGCCCACGATCGAGGAGTTGCGCGTGGCAGGAAAGACTGCCG
>NZ_RZRW01001456.1:0-453 GCF_003998745.1 Mesorhizobium sp. M7A.F.Ca.US.014.04.1.1
GCCTTGCGCAGCTCCTCGGGACTGGTCATGTACGCGATCAGAAAACTTTCCATCGTCGTCCAGTCGCTCACGGCTCCCACAAGGCGGGTCAGGATGTCGCGCGCGTCCTTGAGCGACCAGACACCGCGCCTGGCGATGGTCACATTGTTGATCGCCTGCTTCTGGCGCTGCTGGGCATAGGCGGTCAAGAGATCGTAGAGCGAGGCAGAATAGGCGTTGCGCTTTTCGATGATGACCATTTCCGGCATGCCGCGCGCGAACACGTCGCGGCCGAGCCGGTTGCGGTTGACCAGACGCGCCGAGGCGTCGCGCATGGCTTCCAGCCGCTTCAGTCGGAACTGCAGCACCGCCGCCAGTTCCTCGCCGCTTTCGCCCTCGTCGCCTGGCTGCTTGGGGATCAGGAGCTTGGACTTGAGCAAGGCCAGCCATGCCGCCATCACCAGATAGTCGGCG
>NZ_RZRW01001457.1:0-451 GCF_003998745.1 Mesorhizobium sp. M7A.F.Ca.US.014.04.1.1
CGGCGACGCCCTGGTCGTAGGGACGCTGCGCGCCTACGGCCAGAAATTCGCCGCGTGCAACGTTCAGCGCGCTGTCAGCGGCAATGTCATTCGTGGTGACGACGATATCGCGGCCGAGTGTCTTCGCCGCGGCCACGACTTGCTGGGCGGGCGTGTCCCAGGCAACGAAGATGCCCTTCATGTCGGGATGCGCCGTCAACATTGCGGTGGCAACCTCGTAAGCCTTCTCGGGGGCTGTGAAGGTGCCGACATCCGCGACCTTGATGTCGGGATGTTCGCCGAACGCCTTCAAGGCACCGACCTTTCGGGCTGCGACGGAGTAGTAATAGTCATAAACCAGCGTGATGATGCCGACCTCGCCCTTGCCGCCAATCGCCCCGACAAGTTCCTGCGCGGCGAAGTAGGCGTTCTTTTCATTGTCGGAGGCGACAACGGTCACATAATCCTTGCC
>NZ_RZRW01000146.1:0-11047 GCF_003998745.1 Mesorhizobium sp. M7A.F.Ca.US.014.04.1.1
CCCCTCTGCCCTACCCTCTTTGCCGCCACTTGGCATCTCCCCCACAAGGGCGGCAAAGAGGGTAGGGCAGAGGGGTGCGTGACAGAATGAGACGTTGGCGCGACAGCGCCCCCCTCTGTCGACTTCGTCGACATCTCCCCCGCGGGGGGGGAGATTGGCGCCTTGTCCTGCTTGGCCGCAGCAGCATCAGCCCCATAGGCCTCACCGTCGGCATAGATCCACGCCACGGCAGCGCCGACCGCAATATCGACACCCTCTTTGCCGGTGACATCGCGCAGGACGCCGCTGGCCGGCGCATCGATTTCCATCGCCGCCTTGTCGGTCTCGATCTCGAACAGCACATCGCCCTTCTTGACGTGCGCGCCCTCCTCGGCAAACCAGCGCGAGATCTGTCCGGTCGCCATGTCCATGTCGACCTTGGGAAGAATGACTTCGGTCGGCATGGTCTAGCGGACCCCTTTCACGAGGTCGCGCGCGGCGGTGATGATGTCCGGAATTTGCGGCACCGTCGCCTTCTCGAGTTCCGGATTGTAGGGGATCGGCGTTTCGGCGCCGCCCAGCCGCACGATCGGCGCGTCGAGATAGTCGAACGCTTCGCTCTCGGCGATCATGGCGCTGACCTCGGCGCCGATGCCCAGCGTCTTGACCGCTTCGTAGACGCATAGCAGCCGCGACGTCTTCTTGACGCTGTCGATGACGGTCTGCTTGTCCATCGGCCGGATGGTCCGGAGATCGACGACTTCGACGTCGATGCCTTCGCTCTCCAGCACGGCTGCCGCGTCGAGCGCCTTCTGCACCATGATCGAGGTGGCGACGATGGTGAGATCCCGGCCTTCGCGGCGGATATCGGCCTTGCCGATCGGCACGGTGTAATAGCCTTCGGGCACCGGTCCCTTCATCTTGTAGAGCAGCTTGTGCTCGAAGATCATGACCGGATCGGGATCGGCGACCGCCGCCAAAAGCATGCCCTTGGCATCATAGGGGGTCGCCGGCTGGATGACTTTCAGACCCGGCACATGGCCGAGCCAGGCTTCGAGGCTCTGGCTGTGCTGAGCCGCCGCACCGGTGCCGGAACCGGCGGGAAAGCGCATCACCACGGGAACAGAAACCTCGCCGCCCAGCATGAAGCGCATCTTGGCCGCCTGGTTGACAATCTGCTCCATGGCAAGCGTGGCGAAATCGGAAAACTGGAACTCGAAGATCGGCCGCATGCCGGTGAGCGCAGCCCCAACCGCAACGCCCGCGCCGCCCAGTTCCGAAATCGGCGTGTCGATGACGCGGTCAGCGCCGTAACGTTCGACCAGGTCGCCGGTGACCTGGAAGGCGCCGCCATAGACGCCGATATCCTCGCCCATCAGGAAAACGCGCTCGTCCATGTCCATGGCGATCGCCATGGCCTCCTGGATCGCCTGGGCGTAGCTCAGTTCACGCACCATCGCGTCCATCACGCCTGCTCCGTATACACGTAATTTCCCGTCTCGCTGATATCGGGCGATGGGCTCGCCTTGGCGAACTCGATGCCCTCGGCGATCTCTTGCGCCACGGCATCGCGAATGGCCTCGATGCCCTTGTCGTCGATGAAGCCGAATTCCCTGAGCTCGCTTTCGAACAGGGTGATCGGATCGCGGTTCGACATCCAGTCCTCGATCTCTTCCTTGGTGCGATAGCGGTTGCGGTCGCTCTTGGAATGGCCGCGATGGCGATAGGTCTTGGACTCGATCAGCGTCGGCCCCTCGCCGGCGCGGGCTCGGGCAACAGCCTGATGAGACGCCTCGGCGACCTCGGAGAAGATGTTGCCGTTGACGATGACGCCGGGCATCGAATAGGCGGCGGCGCGCTCGGCGATGTTCTTGACCGCGGTCGAGCGGGCTGTCGATGTCGACATGCCGTAGCCATTGTTCTCGCAGACGAAAATGACAGGCAGCTTCCAGACCGCCGCCATGTTTAGCGCCTCGTGGAAAGCGCCTTCATTGTTGGCGCCATCGCCGAAGAACGAGACCACGACCTTGCCGGTCTTCATCATCTTGGAGGACAATGCCGCCCCCACGGCGATCGGGATACCACCACCGACGATGCCATTGGCGCCGAGATTGCCCTTGCCGACATCGGCGATGTGCATCGAGCCGCCACGGCCCTTGCAGTAGCCTGTGGTCTTGCCGAAGAACTCGGCGAACATGCGCTTGACCTCGGCGCCCTTGGCAATGCAGTGGCCGTGACCGCGATGCGTCGAGGTGATCTGGTCATCCTCGGCAAGCGGCATGCAGATGCCCATGGCGCTGGCTTCCTGGCCGATCGACAAATGCATGGTGCCATGGATGAGGCCGCGCGTGTAGCACTCCTCCGCGCCCTCTTCGAAGCGGCGGATCAGGTACATCTTGTGGAGCACCTGCTTGAGCTGCTCGGCGCTGTACTGGCGGTAGACGAAGGGCAGATTGGCGCGACTGTCAGTGACGGCTTTGCTGGCTGTGGCCATGATCACGCTCCCACGGTCCCATAGACGAGCTTGTCCTGGCGAGCGCGCAGTTCGGCGATCTTGGAGCCCGCCGCGGGCGCTGCATTCGCGTAGGTTATGAGTTCGCCCTTCTTGATCGGCGCGGTGACCGAGCCGCCCTGCAGCAGGCCGCAGGGAATGGCCTTGGCGGCGCGCGCTTCAGGCGTCGTCATGATCCAGGCGCGGTAGCAATATTCGCCGATCGCATCGAGCTTCTCGCCGGGCTTCATGTCCTTCTTGGCCACGGCGGCCACTTCGGCCACCGGCTTGGCCAGCGGCACCATGTCGGCCTTGCCGTAGAGCACGACGCGCGCGCAGGTCAGCGGCACCTCGAGCGAGGTCAGGTGATAGGGACGATGGAAAGTGAAATACGGGCCTTTGCCCATCTTCAGATCTTCCATGCGCTCGGAGATGCGCGGATGCGACATGTCGGCAACGACGAAGACGCCGGGCGCGACACCCTTGCCGATCGAATAGTCGACGACGCCGACCTTCGACAGAACGCCGCCATCCTTCTGCGGCACCAGCACCTTGGACAGTTCGCCAAGCGTCGCCGCCGGGCCATGCATGCCAGCCTTGTCTGGAACCAGGCCGGTGGCATTGGCGATTGCCGCCATCTCGACCATGGTCTTGGAGCCGTCGACGAATTCGACCAGCATGCGGACATTCATGTGCCGGCGCTTGGCTTCCTCCTCATAGTCCGGGGGAATAGCGTCGATGTTGAGCGGATTGTTCTTGCCCTTGCCGGCGGCAACGATCGGGTGACCCATGGCCGAGACGAACTCGATCAGCTCCATGCAGGAGGACGGCTCATCGCCGGCGCCCAGTGAATAGGTGACGCCGAGCCGGTCGGCCTCGCTTTTCAGATAGGCGCCGATGGTGACGTCGGCCTCGACATTCATCATCACCAGATGCTTGCCATGCTCCATGGCGCGCAGCCCGATCTCGGCGCCAACGGCGGGAACCCCGGTGGCATCGATGACGACGTCGATCAGATCATTGTTGATGACAAGGTCGGCGTCGTTGGTGACCGCGACCTTGCCGGCTTCCATCGCCGACGTCATAGCCGAAGCATTCGACACTTCGCGCGCATGCCCGGTTTCCTGGAAAGCGATATCGACGGCCTTGCTGGCAGCCGGCAGGTTCAGTTCGGAAATGGCGCCGATCTCGATGCCCGACATATGGGCGACACGAGTGACGATGTCGGTTCCCATCTCGCCCGAGCCGATCAGGCCGATGCGGATAGGCTTGCCCGACTTTGCGCGTTCCTCGAGATCGCGGGCAAGACCCGTCAACGAAACATTGGAAGCCATACCGCTCGTTCCTCCCATAATGCAGGCTTGTTCGATTGCCTGACGGGTATTGAACATCTGTATTTCTGTCAAGACTAATGTCCATATTCCCGTGCTTTTTCGGACACTTTCACCGTAGTCCGGCGGGACGAGAAAGAGGCTGGGAAACCCGATGCCGCGCAGTCGCCGTCAGTGCGCGGATGGGCATCGGTTGGGATCGTTCAGCTCAGCCAACGGCGCAGCCTGTTGCGCTGCCGTGCAATAGGCCGGCACATGCGACTGGCGGCATCTTGGCCCTCGCGGGAAGTCCTGCTCAGTGCCCCGCGAAGCCTGCCGGAGGCGGGCAACCCGCCGCGTCGATCGCAAAATCATGGAAATGCACGACCACGCCATCCGCATCGATTAAGATCACGGCATAGCCGGGTGCTTTTCTGCCAGCGCCCAGCGGCACCAGCAGGCAAACGGAACGCTTGGATTACCCTCTACTGTGCCGTCCAGCCGCCATCCATCGGCAAGGTTGTGCCGGTGACCTGCCTGGCCGCGTCCGAACACAGGAACAGCGTCAGCGCGGCGAGCTCGTCGACGGTGACGAATTCCTTGGTCGGCTGGGCGGCGAGCAGCACATCGTGCTTGACCTGTTCCTCGGTCATGCCGCGCGCCTTCATCGTGTCGGGAATCTGCCTTTCGACCAGCGGCGTCCAGACATAGCCCGGCGCGATCGCATTGACGGTGACGCCGTCGAGCGCTGCTTCGAGCGCTACCGTCTTGGTGAGGCCCGCAATGCCGTGCTTGGCCGACACATAGGCCGACTTGAACGGCGAGGCGACCAGCGCATGCGCCGAGGCGGTGTTGATGATACGGCCCCATTTGCGCGTCTTCATGCCCGGCAGTGCCGCCTTGATGGCGTAGAACGCGGCGAGCAAATTGATGCGGATGATGGCTTCCCACTTGTCATCGGGAAACTCCTCGATCGGCGCGACATGCTGGATGCCGGCATTGTTGACCAGGATATCGAGACTGCCGAAGGCAGCCTCGGCCTCATGCACCATGGCGCTGACCGCCGCGCCATCCATCATGTTGGCACCGGAGTAGCGGCACTTGACGCCGAAATCCTTCTCGATGCCGGCGCGCTCGTGCTCGATGGCAGCCGCATCGCCAAGGCCGTTGATGGTGACATTGGCGCCTTCCACGGCAAAGGCGCGGGCGATGGCCAAGCCGATGCCGCTGGTCGAGCCGGTGACGAGGGCGTTCTTCGAAGACAGGAAACCCATGATGATCTCGCAAGAGGTGGGAGGGAACGAACGGGGCCGCCTTTGTGCGCCGCACCATGACAGTGCCATAGCCATATGTCGGTGCGATTACAGGGTTGAGACGGCCGTCGACAGGCCCCTTGGGCGGCTGTCAGGCGGCTGACACGGCACTGTCATGGTGCCGTGCAACATAATCCGGAGCGCATTCGCGCAGTCATTCCTGAACCAAAATGGGGCTACAGCCTTGCAGATCGCCGATGTCGTGAAGCGCGCCTATGCGATGCCGCTGACCAACCCCTCCTTTCCGCCCGGGCCGTACCGTTTCTTCAACCGCGAATACGTCATCATCACCTACCGCACGACGCGCGAGGCGCTAGAGGCTGTCGTGCCGGAGCCGCTGGAGATCGACGAGCCGCTGGTCAAATACGAATTCATCCGCATGCCTGACTCGACCGGTTTCGGCGACTACACCGAGACCGGCCAGGTCATCCCGGTGCGCTACAAGGGCCAGCACGGCGCCTACGTCCATTCGATGTATCTCGACGACGACGCGCCGATCGCCGGCGGCCGCGAACTGTGGGGCTTTCCCAAGAAGCTTGCCAATCCCAAGATCGTGCATGAAGGCGAGGTCATCGTCGGCACGCTGCACTATGGCAGCGTTCTGTGCGCCACCGGCACGATGGGCTACAAGCACAAGAAAGCCGATCACGGCTCTGTCCTCGCTTCGCTGGCCGCGCCCAATTTCCTGATCAAGATCGTCCCGCATGTCGACGGCACGCCGCGCATCTGCGAACTGGTCCGCTACCACCTCACCGACATCACGCTGAAGGAAGCCTGGACAGCGCCCGCCGCACTCGATTTGCGGCCGCACGTCATGGCCGACGTGGCGCGGCTGCCGGTGCTCGACATCGTATCCGCCGTCCACTTCACCGCCGACCTGACGCTTGGGCTGGGCGAAGTGGTTCACGATTATCTCGCCGACCGCACCTGAGCTGCACAAGCCTTTCAGAGCCCAAACAGAAGTCGGAGACCAAAGCCGTGCTCGAACGCAATCGCAACAAGGAGGCCACCGCCACCATCGCGGAGATCTCGGCGCAGTATGACCGCGTCGCGCTGGTGTTTCAGGGAGGCGGCGCGCTCGGCGCCTACCAGGCTGGGGTGTACCAGGCATTGGCAGAGGCCGGCTGCGAGCCGAGCTGGCTTTCCGGCGTGTCGATCGGCGCCATCAATGCGGCGATCATCGCCGGCAATGAATCGAGCCGCCGGCTGCAGCGCCTCGAGCAATTCTGGCAGACGATTTCGGGTCGCAAGATCTGGGCCTATACGCCGGAAGGCGACATCTACCGTGATATCCGCAATCGCACCAGTTCGTGGATGACCATGGTCATGGGGCAGCCGGGCTTCTTCAAGCCGCGCAATCCTAACCCCTGGATGGAGCAGCCCGGCGCCGAGGGCGCCACCAGCTTCTACGACACGGCCGAGCTGAAGGAGACGCTGCAAAGCCTGATCGACTTCGACATCCTCAACGACGGCAAGAAGCGGTTGAGCGTCGGCGCGGTCAACGTCCGGACCGGCAACTTCGTCTATTTCGACACCGACAAGGTCCGCATCGAACCGGAGCACATCATGGCCAGCGGCGCGCTGCCGCCGGCGTTCCCGTCGATCCGCATCGAAGGCGAATATTACTGGGACGGCGGCATCGTCTCCAACACGCCGCTGCAATATCTGCTCGACCAGGAAGAGGACCGTTCCTCGCTGGTTTTCCAGGTCGACCTGTTCAGCGCGCGAGGCGTCCTGCCGCGCAGCATGCCGGACGTGCTGTCGCGCCACAAGGACATCATGTATTCAAGCCGCACACGGCAAAACACCGACAATTTCAAACGCATCCACGGTCTCAAGATGCGCCTGCTCGATGCACTGAAACGGGTGCCGAAGGAGTTGCGGACGCCGGCCGAGGAAGCGCTGATCGAGGACTATTCGGACGCCGGCACCGTCAACATCGTGCACCTGATCTATCAGCACAAGGGCTATGAGGGTCACGCCAAGGACTATGAGTTCTCAGGCACCTCGATGCGCGAGCATTGGGAGACAGGGTTGGAGGACACGCAGCGCACCTTGCGCCATCGTGAGTGGCTGACGATGCCGACCAATGTCGACGGTGTGGCCATCCATGACCTGCATCGCGAAGACCCGACGTAGCCAGGCCGGTTATGCCCAACGGTTCAGCGTTGTTGGCCAGGATTCGTTTGAACGGCCATCGCCAACGCTCGAGATTGGCCGACGCCTCCAAACTTCGTCATCCTTGGGCGAAGCAGGAGCGAAGCTCCGTCGCGGAGACCCTGGGATCCATGCCGTGACCTTTGCCACGGAGTGCAGCGGAGCAGAATTCTGCACCGCGGCAACGCTCAGGAGTCGCGGCATGGATCCTATGGTCTGCGCCGCGTCGCTTCGCTCCCTGCTCCGCCACAGGATGACGAAGCGAAAGGCGTTTCGGCAATTTCCTAGGCATGTTCCACGTCAACAGAAACGAATACGTCTTCACCCCTTGAACGCAGTGCTCACTTAAAGAAAAAAGGCAGCGCCGGTCACCCGGCGCTGCCTTTTGTTCGGAAGCTTACGCTCGGCTCAGAACACCTGGCGGAAGATGATGAACAGCACGAAGGCCAGCGTGATCGAGCACGGCAGCGTCAGCACCCAGGCAAGCAGCAGATTGCGCACCGTCGCCCATTGCAGCCCCGAACCGTTCGCCGCCATCGTTCCGGCAACGCCCGACGACAGCACATGAGTCGTCGACACCGGCAGTCCCAGCCGATCGGCCATGCCGATGGTCACCATCGCCACGAGTTCGGCCGCCGCACCCTGGCCGTAGGTCAGATGGCTCTTGCCGATCTTCTCGCCGACCGTGACGACGATGCGTTTCCAGCCGACCATGGTGCCGAGGCCGAGCGCCAGCGCGACGGCGACCTTCACCCAGATCGGGATGAACTTCGTCGCGTTGTCGACGGCCTTGTGATAGTCGGTGACCGCTTTCAGATCGGCCGCCTCCATCGGCAGCAGCTGCTTCTTGTCGATCAGCTTGAGCGCTTCGCCGATCAAATAGATGTCGTTGCGGGCGTTGCTGACCAGATCGGTCGGCACCGTCTCGACCGAGGCATAGGGCTGCAGGCCAGCCGTCGTGTTGTGGATGTAGGTCTGCAGCGCAACCGTCGTCTGGTCGCTCCATGTCCTGGTGCGCACGGCATCCTGGACGGCGGCCTTGGCATCGGCGACGGTGACGCCGGGCTTGGCATATTTGCCCAGCGCCGTTTCGACGCTGACCGAAGCAGACTTGTAGGCTTCGAGATAGTTGATGTCGGGGGTGCGGTTCAGCGCATACGCCGTCGGCACGACGCCGATCAGGATCAGCATGATCAGGCCCATGCCCTTCTGTCCGTCATTGGAGCCGTGCGCAAAGCTGACGCCGGTGCAGGTGAAGATGAGCAGGCCACGGATCCACCATGGCGGCGGCGTGTTGCCCTTCGGCGCCTCGTAGAGCGCCGGATTGCGCACCAGCAGCTTCATTACATAGAGCAGGATCGCCGCGGCGAAGAAGCCGATGATCGGCGACACCAGCAGGGTGACGCCGACATTGGTCGCCTGCGACCAGTCGACGCCGCTGGTGGCGCTGCCGGCGGGCGCCATGAACTGGTTGGCAAGGCCGACGCCGATGATCGAACCGACCATCGTGTGCGAGCTCGACGCCGGCAGTCCGAGGAACCAGGTGCCGAGATTCCACAGGATCGCCGCCACAAGCAGCGCGAACACCATGGCGAAGCCCGAGGACGAGCCGACCTGCAGGATCAGCTCGACCGGCAGCAGCGACAGGATGCCGAAGGCGACCGCGCCGCTGGAGGTGAGAACCCCGAGGAAATTGAAGGCGCCCGACCACATGACGGCGAATTCGGCCGGCATCGAGCGCGTGTAGATGACCGTCGCCACCGCATTGGCGGTGTCATGGAAGCCGTTGACGAACTCGAAGCCGAGCGCGATCAGCAAGGCGATGCCAAGCAGGATCCACGGCACGGTCTTGGCCACCGCAAGATCCTGGCTGAGCGCGTAGCCGACATAGGCGATGCCGACGAGCACCAGCACGCCGAAGGCCGGCAGGAACCACTTCGCGCTGCCCGATTGATCCAGCGGATGATCCGGTCTCGGAATGCCCGCCTCGCTAGAAACTATGTCCACCATGTCCCACTCCAGATGCATTGCAGCAAAGAACTGGGAAGACGCTATGTCCGCACGATGAACCCTGTGTGACGCCGGCGAACGCCGCGTTCACGAACAGGCCTGCCGAAAAGCGGGTGGGCGGCGCCTATTTGGCAATCTCGAGCAGCGACGATACCAACAACTGGCGCTCGTCTTTCGACAGGACATCCGAATCGAAGAGGTTCATGCTGCGCAATCCCTCGATGGCGAGATAGCAGATCAACAGCGATTTGAGATCCGGCGTCTCGCCCTTCAGCCGCTCGAAAAGCTGCCGCTTGAAGGTCTTTATCGGCATCATGAAATCGGGATCCTCGGCGATGGCCGAGAAGATCCAGGACGCCGACGGCTGCTTTTCCTCGCAATCATTGGCCGACAGCCTGATGTAGACGGCCAGGGGATTTTCGTCCTTGTCATTTGTGCTGGCGGCTTCCAGCGCGTGCTCGAACTCGCGCAGATAGCCTTCGACCAAACCTTGCATCAATTTGGCCTTGGTCGGGAAATTGTAGAGGAGCCCTCCCTTCGACACGCCGGCACGGCTGGCGACGGCATCCAGCGACAGGCTGCCTGGTCCGGATTCCCGGGCAACATCAGCCGCCGCGGCGAGAATCTTCTCGCGCGAATTCGGTCTTTGGGCTCTCATGGTGCCTCCCATCGCAAGCTTAGGCCCAATTGACAAGACCGTCCAGACGGTACAGGAAGACCGCCATTATTTGAAATCGGGACCCGCAGTCGGTATGTGTCCCGATATCCGCGCTTCGCGCCGGATTTCGACTGAGGGGACTTCCTTGTTCAAGCGCATACTCCGTATCTTTATCATTGTTCTGGTTCTGGCCCTGCTCGTCGTCGTGGTCGGCGGCATCGTCGGCTTCAACTTCCTGCGCGACAACGGCATCAAGCAGTACTTCGCATCGATGAAGCCGCCGGCGGCAACCGTTTCGACGACCATCGCCAAGCCTTCGGCCTGGACGCCAGGCGTCGAGGCGATCGGCACGGTCAAGGCGGTGCGCGGTGTCGACCTGACGGTCGAGACTACCGGTATCGTCAAGGACATCCTTTTCCATGCCAACCAGAAGGTGGCGGACAATGCGGTTCTGCTGCAACTCGATGACGCCGTCGAGCGCGCCGACCTCGATGCACAGAAGGCGCAGGCCGCGCTAGACCAGACCTCACTTGCCCGCGCCATCGAACTGACCAGGCGTGGCGTTGGCTCCGACTCGACGCTGGACACGGCGCGTGCGGCGGCCTCGGCCTCGGCATCCCAAGTCACCAAGCTGCAGGCCGTGCTCGACCAGAAGCAGCTGACGGCGCCTTTCGGCGGCACGGTGGGTATCCCGAAGATCGATGTCGGCCAGTATCTGGCGCCCGGCACCGCCGTGGTGACATTGCAGGACCTCGACACGATGCGGGTCGATTTCACGGTTCCCGAACAGCAACTCGCCTTGCTCAAGATCGGCCAGACGATTCGATTGGGCTTTGGCGGCGAGGACAGGCCATTCGCAGGCGCCATTCGTGGCATAGACCCGAAGATCGACTCGTCCAGCCGGCTGGTGAACATCCGGGCGGAAGTCGCCAATCCCGATGGCAAGCTGACCCCCGGCCAGTTCGTGCAGGTGCGTGTCGAGCTGCCCGAAGAGCAGAACGTGCTGACCCTGCCGCAGACGGCGCTGACGACAAGTCTCTATGGCGACTACATCTTCGTGGTGCAGCCAGCCAAGCCCGCCGAGACAGCGCCAGCTGCCAAGCCGGAGGAAAAACCCGCTGCGCCGGCA
>NZ_RZRW01001458.1:0-449 GCF_003998745.1 Mesorhizobium sp. M7A.F.Ca.US.014.04.1.1
GTGGGGAGGAGATATGTCGCGTATCTTCAATCTTGGTTTGCCGGTCCTGCTTGGCGCTGCAACGTTCACGCTCAATGTTGCTTCGGACCCGCTGCCGCCGGATCTGACGTATCGTCCATTGCCAAGCTTGCCTTTTTCTGCGGTCAAGGAAACTGACGAGGCGCAAAAGCCGGCTGTGACACAACGGCAACGCGGCCTGCTCGAGAGCCGTTACGATCTGGCCGACCGGCCGATGCCCGGCGTCATGATGTCGGGCGGGCGCAAGGCTGTACAAGAAGGCTCGCGAGTGAAACTGCCGGCAGGCGAAACCTGGAGCAGCCTGGCAGCGAAAACCCCTCAGGAAATTCGTGATCGTGGTCTGTTGCCGCAAGGCTTCCTACCGTTGCCGCACGTCAAGCAGGCCGCCGGAGGTCAGGTCTTTCCTGAAAGTGAGATTAGAGAGATCGGCG
>NZ_RZRW01001459.1:0-448 GCF_003998745.1 Mesorhizobium sp. M7A.F.Ca.US.014.04.1.1
AAGCATGTCTGGCCGGAAAACCCGCTGCTCGCCGCCGCCACCGCCCGGGCCAAGCCGCGCGGGACCTAGCCTTTGGAGCTTCGCGGCTGTAATTCATGGCCATGATCAACGTTTTGCGTTCGCCCGATTTCCAGCAGAGCCAGAGACTGCGCCTCAACACGCTAATCCGGTTGCGATGGCTTGCCATTGTCGGTCAGAGCCTGGCGGTGCTCGTCGTCGCCTATGGGCTGAAGTTTCCGCTGCCGGTCAGCCTCTGCTTTGCCCTGATCGCCTGTTCGGCCTGGATGAACCTGTTTCTCGCCTTTCGCTTTCCGGCGGCACACCGGCTCACGCCGCTTGCGGCCTTCGGCATCCTCATCTTCGACAGCCTTCAGCTTGCCGGCCTGCTCTACATGACCGGCGGCCTCACCAATCCGTTCTCGCTGCTGATGACCGTGCCTGTCGTCAT
>NZ_RZRW01001460.1:0-447 GCF_003998745.1 Mesorhizobium sp. M7A.F.Ca.US.014.04.1.1
TCCTGGAAATCGACGATGCCCAGCCGATCATGCCCTGAACGGTCGCCGCGCCAGATGATGTTGGGCGAATGGAAGTCGCGCAGCATCAGCGTATATTCGCGGCCGTGCAGCCGGTCGAGGAGCGCGCCCCATTGCTTGTGGTAGCCGGCGCGCAAGGCACCGCTTGCCGGGCTGCCCGTTATTGCCGGCACGTACCAGTCGACCAGCAGATCGGCCTCGATCATCATGGCCTCGCGGTCGAAAGGCGGGACATCGTGGAAGCCGCCATGCCCTGTTTCCAGGCGCTGCGGCCAGGTCCTGCCATGCATCATGGCCAGCAGCTCGGCCGCCGCCGCGCAGCGCTCGGGCAGCGGCTGGCCATCGCTGCCGAGGAACCCTTCCGAGCCAAGATGCTCGAGTAGCAGGAATCCCTGCTCCTGGTCCTCGGCATGGATTTCCGGAACGCTG
>NZ_RZRW01001461.1:0-447 GCF_003998745.1 Mesorhizobium sp. M7A.F.Ca.US.014.04.1.1
CGTATGGCAGCGCCGATCTCGGCGGACACTGCCTTTTTTACGTCGACGCGTTCGAAGACGGATTCCTGCACGTAATCGGCCCCCGACACTGCATCGACCAAGCTGTCGACCACTTCGATGCGTTGCGCGATTGCATCGACATCGCTGACCAGGCCGAACTCTTGCATGTCCGAAAGACTGCCACGGATACGAGAGGACGCGCCTTGCCGGATGTCTTCACTTGCGTCGAATAGCCGAACCGGGATGCCAGCACGCGCAAAGACGACCGCCCAGCCGCTTCCGACCAGTCCGCCGCCGATAACTGCGACTTGCTTCAAGTTTGTTGACATCATCGTACCTTGGATGTCTCGCCGTCAGCCAGGCAGATCTCCGAAATGCGCAGTCCGTCCTTGGTGATCCGCGACGGAAAGCGGTCCTTGAGCCTTTCCTCATGTACTGGAATGACAC
>NZ_RZRW01001462.1:0-446 GCF_003998745.1 Mesorhizobium sp. M7A.F.Ca.US.014.04.1.1
GGTCCTGTGTAGGCCCGCAGGCGTGGAATCCCCATGATTTGCGTCTCCAAATGAACAGGGCCGGATGAACCGCCGCCCTCGGTCCGTCCGGCCCTCGCCTGCCCTCATGCGGCAGGCATGGCTGTATCGATTGCCGATCAGTTGACCGGAACCTGGGTGAACAGGTCGGCGAACACCGTCTTTGCCTTCCCGGGATGCTTGACCGCCTTGGCGGCATCGAGATTGACCGGCTTTCCGACAACGATCAGGGCGACCATGCCCATGCCGTAGTGAGGCGCGCATTTGACGCCGTAAACGCCCTCCTTTGTCAGCGTAACGGTGATTTCCTCGCTGGGCTTTCCCTTGAAGGGCTCGGCGCCGTCTGGAAGCATGCCTTTGATTGACTCGGCATCATGGCTCTTGTCGGTCGGCACGAACTTGACGGTGTCGCCAGTGTGTGCCTTGAC
>NZ_RZRW01001463.1:0-445 GCF_003998745.1 Mesorhizobium sp. M7A.F.Ca.US.014.04.1.1
CGGCTGGACCGCCGGTCTCGGCACCGACATCAAGCTGACCGACAATGTCTTCGGTCGTGTCGAGTATCGTTACACCGACTTCGGCAGCAAGAGCTTCGATGGCATCGGCAAGGTCAAGGCCACCGACAACCGCGTCACCTTCGGCGTCGGTATGAAGTTCTAAGTCGTTCAAGCCACGACACGAAAAAGCCGGGCCTCGCGCCCGGCTTTTTTTATGCTCGCGTGATTTCCGGGTAAATCTATTCGGGTAATGGGCGGTCAACCGGGAATGCAGGGCTTCAGTTCTGGAAACTTCTCGTCGAAGCGTGCCGCCCACCGCGTCAGCCGGGCGCGACCCTTCTCCCATTTCCCGGCAAAGCGCAGCGCGAGATAGCCAAGGCAGGCGCGCAGCGCCATCTGGCCGGCGGTGATCTTTTTCGGCAGCTTCGGCGGGTTGGCGTTGAGC
>NZ_RZRW01001464.1:0-445 GCF_003998745.1 Mesorhizobium sp. M7A.F.Ca.US.014.04.1.1
GCTTCACGATGAAGTCTCCGCGATTTGCGAAGCCTCTTCATAAATCGCGTTCGGACCGCTCTCGTTGCGCTTTCGCAATCTGAAAATGATTCAGATCAAGACACGGCGCGCGCGACCTCGATAAGCAATGGGATAAAGTATCTGAGGAGGTTGGCATGCAAGCCAAAACCATAATGACCACAGCGGTCGTTGCAATTGATCCGTCTGCGTCGATCGCCGATGCAGCCGGATTGATGCTCTCCAGCAAGATCAGCGGGCTTCCCGTCATTCGCCGTGACGGCGCGCTGGTGGGCATTATCAGCGAGGGTGATCTCCTGCGCCGTGAAGAGCTGGGCACTCAGCGCAAGCGCCCACGCTGGCTGGAGTTTCTTGTCAGCCCGGGACGAGTTGCCGAAGAATATGTCCTCGCCAACGGACGGCGGATCGAAGAGGTGATGACCGACAG
>NZ_RZRW01001465.1:0-443 GCF_003998745.1 Mesorhizobium sp. M7A.F.Ca.US.014.04.1.1
TAAGCGTTATGATGGCGTCGTCGACGGTCGGCAGGAACTTGAGCGGATTGACTTCGGAGGCCCCGACCATGGTCTGCGCGACGCGCGCGTTTCCCTTTTCCTCGGCCCGCTTGCGCAGAAGCTGCATCAGGCCTTCCATCATCATCCGGTATTCGCGACCGAACTTCTCCATTTCCGCGATGCTGTCGCGTCCGGGGAAATCGGCTTCCTCGACACCCATGCCATGCAGGAATGCGGCGCGAAGCGCCATCTCCTCCGGCCGCGCCGCAGCCAGCGCCGGGGCGGCTTTGGGAGCAGCACCCACACGTGGTGAAGCAGGGGTAGCTGCGGGCTGCACCGGCAAATCCCAGGGATTGGCTGATTGGGATCGCTGGGCGATGCGCTCGCGCTGTTCGATCGAACTGGCGCCGTTCGCCGAACTGAGCGTGGCGGCTGGTCCGAAA
>NZ_RZRW01001466.1:0-443 GCF_003998745.1 Mesorhizobium sp. M7A.F.Ca.US.014.04.1.1
GGCCGCTGTAGTTGAAGACGGCGCCATAGGCCGGCAGCATCCAGTAGCTCTGCTCCTTGCCGTCGACCGTGATCGGCGTGCCCGGCTCGCAATGCGGGAAGGCGGAAGTCATGGCGACCGGGCAGAGCAGCGCGTCATGGTTTTCGAAAAACCGGTCCCAGGCGAGAATGGACCTGTCGCGGCGGGCGAGTGCCTCGAACCAATGCGAGACCGGTGTCGGGTTCTCCGGCGACTCCGGCTGGGCGGCCTCCAGCATCATGCCGATCAGCGCGCCGCCCTGCTCCAGATCGTCGTGCAGATCGAGTTTTGGCAGTTTTGCTTCTTCGACGACGGCGCCGGCGCCTTGCAGATGCCCTGCGAGACTTTCGACTGCGGCAGAGATGTCGCCGGCCACCGGAAAGCTGGGAAAGGATGGCGCGAAGGCAATGCGCAGTGTCCTGGGA
>NZ_RZRW01001467.1:0-438 GCF_003998745.1 Mesorhizobium sp. M7A.F.Ca.US.014.04.1.1
CTTGATGGCGGTCGCCTTGACCACCACGGTCTCGTCGCCGCGCACGATCACCGAGCCTTTTTCCGAGCGGGTGACGGCGGCGATCCGGCAATCCTTGCGGATCTGGGCCAGCGCCTCGTCGAACGACGATGTCTGGTAGAGCGACTTGATCTCGTGGCTGTTGGCAAAGACGATGTCGACCGTGCCCGAGCGCACCAGGTCGAGGAATTCGTCGCGGTAGCGGTCGACGCAGAACGAATCCGACAGCGTCATCGACACTTCTCGGCCTGCCGCGTGCGCCAGCTTCGCCGTCTGGCGGATTGCCTCCTTGGCGCGCGGCGGGTCCCACAGATAGCCTTCGAAATAGGTGACCTTGGCGCCGGACGCCTTGTCGGCTTCGACATCCTCAGGGCCAAGCTCGACGCAGGCGCCGAGGTAGGCGTTCATCGAGCGCTCGCC
>NZ_RZRW01000147.1:0-6570 GCF_003998745.1 Mesorhizobium sp. M7A.F.Ca.US.014.04.1.1
CATGCCGGCAAAGGCGCGGTCGTGCTCGATGCGGAACTCCAGCCCCCAATCCATCAGAATGTAGTTTTCGGTCCACGGCCTGGTCTGCGCGGCATGCTGGACAAGCACGACCTGATCGACCGCCAGCGTTTCGTAGACGATGCCGGGATGCGGTCGCGGCAGGTAGAGGATGCAGATGTCGAGCAGGCCTTCCGCCAGCTGGTCGATCGCCGAGTCCGGGAAGCTGCCCTCCAGCCGCAGCGCCACGTTCGGCCGCCTGGCGCGCATCCACTCGACCCATGGCGAGGTGATGCGGTCCCACAGATAGGCAGGCGCGGTCAGCCGCAGCAAGGTCTCGTAGCCATCGGGAACGGCGATGTCCTGCCGCGATTGCTCCCAGGTGCGGGTGATGGAAGAGGCATGTGGCAGGAACTGCCGGCCGGCCGGCGTCAGCGTGACGCCATCGCGGTCGCGCACGAAAAGCCGGCGGCCCAACTGCTCCTCCAGCCCCCTGATCCGTGCGCTGACGGTGGACTGCGCGAGGTTGAGCCGGCTGGCTGCGACGGTGAAGCTGCCATGGGTGGCGACTTCGAGAAAGCTGCGCAGATTTTCAGTGTCCATGCCCACCTCTGCATCGAAAATTTCGATGACCCCTATCAAAAAATATCGCTTTCCGGCGGCAGTCAACAATGAACTAGATGGCCGAACCCCAAGACACGCGAGGAATCCAGCCATGCCCAAGCATTTCCGGATGATCGACAACGCTCGCAGAACGCTCACTGCAATCGAAAATTCCGCTGTCGACGAATTGCTGGCCGGCAGGATGGACCGCCGCGACTTCCTGCGCCATGGCAGCGTGCTTGGTCTCTCACTGCCGTTCCTGGGCAGCCTTGTCGCGGCCGCCGGCCTCGGCACGCAGCAAGCACGCGCGGAGGGCAAGCCGGGCGGCACGGTGCGCGCCGGCGTGGCGACGCCGGGCGGCGCCATCGATCCCGTCACCTATTATGACAGCGGCAGCTACCAGCTGGTTTTCCAGACCGCCGAATTTCTCTGCATCACGCAGCCGGACCTCACCTTGAAGCCGGTGCTGGCGGAGAGCTGGGCGCCGAACGAGGACGGCAGCGTCTGGACGTTCAAGCTGCGCAAGGGCGTGAAATTCCACAATGGCGAGGATTTCAAGGCCGACGACGTCGTCGCGACCTTCGACCGGCTGGCCGACCCCAAAGGCGCTTCTAATGCACTTTCCGTGTTCAAGGGGCTGCTGTCGAAAGGCGGCACCCGGAAGGTCGACGACCACACCGTCGCCTTCCATCTCGATGCGCCGAATGGCAGCTTTCCCTATTCGGTGTCGATCGACAATTACAACGCCGTCATCCTGCCGGCGAGCTACAAGGGCGACTACGAAAAGACGTTCGAAGGAACCGGGCCATTCCGGCTGGAGACCTACACGCCAAAGGTCGGCGCGACCTTCATCCGCAATACCGACTATTGGGGCGAGAAGGCGCTGCCTGACCGGCTCGAATTCAAATTCTACGGCGACGTGCAACCGCGCATCCTGGCGCTGCAGGCCGGCGAGGTCGACATCCTCGACGCCGTTCCGCTCGATGTAAGCCAGGTGGTGCTGAACAGTCCTGATATCACGGTGCTGCGTGTCGCTTCGACCGCGCACCGGCAGCTTCACATGCGCTGCGACACCGGCCCCTTCACCGACAAGCGCGTGCGCCAGGCGCTGGCGCTGTGCATCGACCGCTCCAAGCTGGTCGACGGGCTGTGCCGCGGCATGGCGGCGACCGGCAATGACAGCCCCTTCGCACCCGCTTTCCCCGCAACCGACAAGACGGTGCCGCAGCGCGTCCAGGATATCGCCAAGGCCAAGCAGTTGCTGGAGGCGGCGGGCCTTGCCAGTGGTTTCGACATCACGCTAACGACGCTGCGCTATTCCGACATTCCCCGCTACGCGCAATTGTTCCAGAATTTCGCCAAGGGAATCGGTGCCCGCATCTCGCTCAACATCGAAGACCAGGACAAATATTACGGCAAGGCGGTGTTCGGCCAGTCGGACTGGCTGGACAGCCCACTTGGCATCACCGACTACGCCCATCGCAGCGTGCCGAACGTCTTCCTGAAGAGCCCGCTGGTCAGCGACGGTCCGTGGAATGCGGCGCATTTCAAGAGCCCGGCCTATGACGGCATGGTCACCAGCTATCTCAAGGCGCTTGATGTCGGCGCGCAACGCGCTGCCGCCTCCGACATCCAGAAACTGCTGCTCGACGAGACGCCTGTCATCTTCAGCTATTTTCCCGATCTGCTGGTGCCGGTGCGCAAGAATGTCAGCGGCTTGCCGCCGATCGCCGCCGGCCTGCTGCTCGATCGCGTGTCCCTGAGCTGATCGTGCCTCAACGCCCGATGACAAAAGAAACTAAACGGGAGACTACCATTCGCAAGCCTCATCTGCGCGGCCGCGGGCCGCATTTTCCGCTGCTCGACAGCATCGTGCAGTACGACTTCGAGCCGGGCTACATAGCCTTCACCATGCCGACGCAGAAGCGCCTGCGTGTGCAGGTGGGGTCAATGACCGTGGCCGATACGACCAACGCCTTGGTGTTCTACGAATCCGATCATCTGCCGGTCTACTATTTTCCGATCGGCGACGTTCGCGAGGAGTTCCTGCTGCCGAGCAAGACCACGACAGAGGACCCATTCAAGGGCACAGCCACCCACTATTCGCTCAACACCGGCATCACGCTGGTCGAGGACGCGGCCTGGCGCTATCTCGATCCGGTCAAGGGCTGTCCGCCGATATCGGACTACATGTCGTTCACCTGGAGCAAGATGGGGCACTGGTTCGAGGAGGACGAGGAGATCTTTGTCCACGCCCGCGATCCCTTCCGCCGCGTCGACTGCCTGCCGTCGTCGCGGCGCGTGCAGGTCATCCTCGATGGTGAGCAGGTCGCCGATTCACGCCGCGGCGTGTTCCTGTTCGAGACCGGCCATCCAGTGCGCCACTATCTGCCAATCGCCGACACGCGGCTCGATATGTTCGCGCCCAGCCGCTACATCTCGCGCTGTCCTTACAAGGGCATCTCCAACTATTATCACGTGACGACCAAGGCCAAGCGTCACGAGAACCTCGTCTGGTATTATCCTGAGCCGGTGCACGAGGCGGAGCGCATCAAGGGGCTGGTCTGTTTCCACCACGAGCTGGTCGACAAGATCCTGGTCGATGGCGTCGAAATCCCGAAGGAAGCCACGGCCGCGTCGAGCGGTTATTTCTAGGCATCGACGCCGCTTGCGCGCGGGCGCTTGATCGAAGCACGGGTCAGCGCATACCCTCCCTGGGACAGGGAGGACACTCGATGGATCTTTTCAAGCTGGATGGCGATGTCGCGCTGGTCACCGGCGCCGGCAGCGGCATCGGCCAGGCCATCGCGATCGGGCTGGCCGAGGCAGGCGCCGACATCGCCTGTTTTGGTCATGCGTCGAAAGGCGGGCTGGATGAAACGGCGCACCGGATCACGGCACTCGGCCGCAAGGCGCTGGTGCTGAACGGTACAGTGACATCGCAGAGCGATCTGGCGGCGGCGATCGATCGAGTCGAGAGCGAACTCGGTGCGCTGACCGTTGCGGTCAACAATGCCGGCATTGCCGGCTCCGAACCCGCCGAGACGATGCCGCTGGAGACGTGGCAGAAGGTGCACGAGGTCAATGTCGCCGGCGTGTTCCTGTCCTGTCAGGCCGAAGCGCGCAAGATGCTGGTGCGAGGCAAGGGCTCGATCATCAACATCGCCTCGATGTCGGGCACCATCGTCAACCGGGGCCTGACGCAGGCGCACTACAATTCTTCGAAGGCCGCCGTCATCCACATGTCCAGGAGTCTCGCTATGGAGTGGGCCGATCGCGGCCTGCGCGTCAATGTCGTCAGCCCGGGCTACACACTGACGCCGATGAACAAGCGGCCTGAGGTGGCCGAAGAGGTGAAGATCTTCAAGCGCGACACGCCGATGGGGCGGATGGCGGCGCCGGAGGAAATGGTCGGACCGACGGTGTTCCTGGCCAGCCGCGCAGCGAGCTTCGTCACCGGCCTCGACCTGATTGTCGATGGCGGCTACGTCTGCTGGTAGAGGTTCAACTTCGCCTGCAGTCTGAATTTATACGCCTCGCGCGGTGTTAGTCGTTGCGCGACATGAACCTTGATATATATAATTTCATCCCATGAAACTGGCTTGGCGAGATGGCGCTTGCCGGGTCGACAGCCGAGAACATGAGACCTTGATGGCTCGCACCTTGCAAGGCGCCGCAAGACTGGCAATCGATCCGCAGATGACCGCCCCCGCAGCGATCCGTCGGCAACCATGACGCCGACACTGCAGTCCTGTTCCATCATCACTAGAATTGAGCACCATCTTGCCTGCGTCGGCCAAAGCCGGGGCAATAATCTGGCGCCGACGGCCTTGCGCAAAGACCAGCCTTTCCAACACAATCAAGAAAAGCCGCAAGAAGGGAACGAACGATAATTTTCACAGCTTGAAGGAGAACAAGCATGTCACTTCGCAGTGTGATTTCGAACTTAACAATGGGAACCTTCGCACTCGCCGCGGCGAGTGCACTGACACCTTCCGCCCAAGCCGCCGCACCAGAATCCAACGATCCGATCAAGATCGCGCTGTTCGACTGGACCAGCGTCAATCTGAACGCCAAGATCCTTGGCGGTATCCTGGAAAAGCTCGGCTATACCGTCGAGTATCCCACGGCCGACTACCTCTCCAGCCTGACCACGGGCCTCACCAATGGCGATCTTGATGTCGGCCTGGAGTTCTGGGACACGACCGCCGGCGAAGCCATGAAGGCCTCCGATGCGACCGGCCAGACCGAACGGCTGGGTAAGCTCGGACCCAAGGCCAAGGAAGAATGGTGGTTTCCGGAATACATGAAGGAGAAATGCCCGGGCCTGCCCAATTGGGAAGCGCTGAAGGACCCGAAATGCGCCGAAGCCTTCTCGACGGCGGAGACCGCACCGAAGGGACGCTATCTCGGCGGCCCGGTGACATGGGAAGGCTTTGACGACGAGCGCGTCGAGGCGCTGAAACTGCCCTTCACCGTCATCCATGCCGGCACCGACGCGGCGATGTTCGCCGAGCTCGATTCCGCCTATCAGCGCAAGGCGCCGATCATGCTGTGGATCTATTCGCCGCATTGGGCGCCTGCCAAATACAAGGGCGAGTGGGTTGAATTCCCGGAATACACGCCCGAGTGCTACAACGACCCGAAATGGGGCGTGAACCCCGACGCCAAATATGACTGCGGCAAGCCGCATGGCGAGATCTGGAAATACTCCTGGTCCGGCATGAAGGACAAATGGCCGGTCGCCTACAAGGTGGCCAAGGCCTACACGATCGACACCGATGAGCTCAACAAGATGAGCGGCGAGATCGATCTCGGCGGCAAGACACCGGAGGACGTCGCAGCTGCCTGGATCGCCGCCCACGAGGCCGACTGGAAAGCCTGGGCGCAGTGATCGTTCCGACTGGAAAAATGAGACCCGGCTGCTGACCAGCCGGGCCTCACTTGTTGATATTCCAGAGGGACGTTCGAATGACGGACAGGACTGAACAGGAGCCAAACACGGCGGGCGCGCCAAAAGACGCCCGTCCGGTAAAGCTTGCCTGCCGCAATGTCTGGAAATTGTTCGGATCGAACGCGGCCAATTTCATCCGCGAACGTGACGGCAAGGCCAGCATAGCCGACGTCACGGCTGCCGGGCTGGTCGGCGCGGTGCGCGCCGTCGACCTCGAAATCCGCCAGGGCGAGATTTTCATCATCATGGGCCTGTCGGGCTCCGGCAAGTCGACGCTGGTGCGCTGCATGTCGAGGCTGGTCGAGCCGACCCACGGCAAGGTCGAATTCGAGGGCAATGACCTGCTGAAAACCTCCGATGCAGCACTCATCGAATTGCGACGACACCGCATGGGCATGGTGTTCCAAAATTTTGCGCTGTTGCCGCATCTCAACGTGCTGGAGAACATCGCCTTCCCGCTCAGCATCCAGGGGCAGGACCGGGCGACACGCGAAGCAAGGGCGCGCGAGGTCATCGAGCTTGTCGGCTTAAGGGGTCGCGAGCATTTCTATCCGCGCGAACTGTCCGGCGGCCAGCAGCAGCGTGTCGGCATCGCCCGCAGCCTGGCGACAAAACCGGAAATCTGGTTCCTCGACGAGCCGTTCTCGGCGCTCGATCCGCTGATCCGCCGCGAGATGCAGGACGAGCTGATGCGGTTGCAGATGATGCTGCACAAGACCATCGTCTTCATCACCCATGATTTCGACGAGGCCATCCGGCTGGCCGACCGCATCGCCATCATGAAGGATGGCGAGGTCATCCAGATCGGCACGCCGGAGGAACTGGTGGTCAATCCGGCGACCGACTACGTCGCCGAGTTCACCCGCGACGTCGACCGCGCCAAGGTGATCTCGGCACGCAGCCTGATGCGCGCCTGCGACGGCTCGGAGCACGGCGGAACGGTGGCGCCGGAGGCCAAGATATCCAGCTTTTCCGCCAGCATCGTTGCCGCCAACAAGCCGTTCGCGGTCGTCAAC